>NZ_JBEPBF010000251.1:0-5287 GCF_040298985.1 Streptomyces sp. NPDC001093
ACCGGCCCGCGTACCAGGCGCCTTCGGCAAGCTTGCCGGGCGCCGCCGCCAGGGCCGGAGCGCGGCGCAGTACGGCCCCGGGGCCGGCGGACTCGACCAGCGCGGCCACCCGTGCCCCGGCCGCGGCGAGCCCTGTGGCCACGGGCAGCAGCAGTGGCCCGGTTCCGGCGACCACGACCGTGCGGCCGGGCAGCACCAGGCCGCCCTTGAGCATGGCCTGCGCGCCGCCCGCCGTGACCACACCGGGCAGGGTCCAGCCGGGGAAGGGCAGCACGCGCTCGTACCCGCCGGTGGCGAGCAGCACGGCGTCGGCGCGGACGGTGACCCCCTCCTCCTGTGCGGGGCCGCGCAGGGCGTGCACCGTGAAGGCGCCCGACTCACCCTGTGCACACCAGACATGGTGATCGGTCAGGTGGGTGATGCGTCCGGCGGTGATGTGCCGCTCGATGCCGTCCCGCAGCCGCTCCCAGGCGCGCCACTGGTGGTGCAGGGCCTCGGGACGGCGGGCGCCGAGGGCCCGGGCGGGCTGCCGGTAGAACTGGCCGCCCGCCTGCTCGGCCGCGTCGACCAGGGTGACCCGTACGCCCCCGGCGGCCGCCGCCAGTGCCCCGGCGAGTCCCGCTGGGCCCGCCCCGACGACGGCGAGATGCGCTCGCTCAGTCATGGTCCCGGCCCGTCCCCTCCTGTGTGCGGATCACATCGCCCGGCCGAACCGGCACCAGGCAAGCCCGTTGGTTCGGCTGCCCGTTGACGGTCACCAGGCAGTCGAAGCACACCCCGATCCCGCAGAACACCCCGCGCGGCCGGCCGGCCCCGCGGGTGCTGCGCCAGGAGGTCACGCCCGCCGCCCACAGCGCCGCCGCGACCGTCTGCCCGGGCAGGGCCGCGAGGGGCCGCCCGTCGAGGGTGACGGTGAAGGCCTCGCCCGGCCTCGCTCCGGCCAACTCCAGGGGATCCCGGGCCGACTTCAGCCGATTCCGTGCCGACTCCATGGGATTCACGGCGTGTCGCCTCCGTCGGTGTCGCCTCGCTCGAACCGCTCCGGCCGGAACGGTGTCAGATCCAGTTCCGGGGTCATCCCGGTGAGCGCCTGCGCGATCAACCGGCCCGTACCGGCGGCCAGTCCGATGCCGGCGCCCTCGTGTCCGCAGGCGTGGAACAGCCCCGGCGCGCGGGGGTCGGGGCCGATCGCCGGGAGGTGGTCCGGCAGGTACGGCCGGAACCCCGCGTACGTCCGCAGCGCGCGCACCCGCTCCAGGAACGGGAACAGCCCGATCGCCCCGGCCGCCAGCGCCCGTACGGCCGGAAGCGACAGCGAGCGGTCGAAGCCGACCCGCTCCCGGCTCGCGCCGATCAGCACCGGACCGGCGGCCGTGCCCTCCACCACCGGCGAGGTCCGCAGGGCGGCCGAGTCGCTCGCGACGTCGGTCACGTAGTCGGCGGCGTACACCTTGTGCCGGACCATCCGCGGCAGCGGCTCGGTGACCAGGACGAAGCCGCGCCGGGGGAGCACCGGCAGCCGGACGCCGGCGAGCGCCGCGAGGTCGCCGCCCCAGGTGCCGGCCGCGTTCACCACCGCCGGTGCGTGCAGTTCGCCCCGGTCGGTGCGGACGCCGGTCACCGTGCCGTCGGCCGTGCGCAGCACGCCGGTCACGGTCCGTCCCGTGTGCAGGCGGGCGCCGGAGGCGCGCAGGACGTGGGCGGCGGCCAGGGCGGGCATGACCTGGGCGTCCTGCGGATAGTGCACCCCGCCCGCCAGGCCGGAAGCCAAGTGGGGCTCGAGGGAGGACAGTTGGTCTGCGGCCACCGGGTCGGCCACGACGCCCGCGGCCCGCTGGCCGTCCGCGAACGCGTGCAGCGCGGCGAGGGTCCGGGGGGTGGAGGTGACCACGAGTCCGCCCTTGGGCTCGTACTCGACCGCCGCTCCGAGCTCGTCGCCCAGCTGGGCCCACAACCGGGCGGACAGCAGGGCCAGGTCGAGCTCGGGGCCCGGTTCCTTGTCGGAGACGAGCAGGTTGCCCTCGCCCGCGCCGGTGGTGCCGCCGGCCACCGGGCCCCGGTCCACCACTCGCACCTGGAGGCCGGACCGCGCGGCGTAGAGCGCACAGGCCGCGCCCACCATGCCGGCTCCGACGACCACGACATCGCAGGTCAGTCGCTTTGCCACGGCAGTACTATGTCACATGGCGCTGCCTGTGGGGAGACCCCGGCTCCTCCGCATGCAGACCCGTGCATCCGCCCGCAGTCCCAGGCGTGGACGCCCCCTTGACGTCGCCGGATGCCGGATCGACACTCCAGGGTGGGAATCCTAGTGAGTAGGTAGGGAATGATGACGCGCCTCGCAACGGTCACCGGCCTCACGGGCCGTACGCCGTTGCGCGCCCCCCTGCTCACCTGCCGCCGGCACATCGACCTGTTGCGCGTCTGCAGCGCGATCAGCCGCTGCCGCTGAGCCTGGGCTCCGCGCGCCCACCGGCCGGCGCCGCTCGTCGCCGCACACACCCGTACGTCCATCACCCGGGGAGACGCATGTCCATCACTCCGCTCACCGCCCTCCCGTCCGGCCATCGCGCCGCGCCCGTCTTCCGGGGCCGGATCGGCCGGGACGCGCGCAGCGGCCACTACGCCGTGCCGCACCGCTTCCGGCTCCATCTGTCGACCGCCTGCCCCGACGGGCTCCGCCTCGCCGTCGGACACAGCCTCCTCGGCCTGGACGGCAGTTGTCCGGTGACGGTCCTGCCCGCCGTACCGGACTGTCCCGGCGGCGGCCACTCCGCGCTGCGCCCGCTGTACGAGGCGAGCGCCCACCACTACACCGGCCCGGCCCTCGCGCCCGTGCTCAGCGACGACTGGTCCGGACGGATCGTCAGCACCCATGCCCGCGACATCCTGCGCGACCTCGACCGCTTCCTGCGCGAGGGCCGCGCCGCCCTGTACCCGTGCGATCAGGAGTCCGTCATCCAGGCCGTCGAGCGGATGTGCGCCGAGGGGATCGAGGAGGCCGCGCAGCGCGCCGGGCAGGCCGGGGCCGGTCCCGCCGAGCGGGCCGCCGCCCTGGACGTGCTCCTGGACACCCTGGGCCGGCTGGAGAGCCGGCTGGCCGCAGAGGCGTACCTCGTCGACGACCGGCTCACCGCGGCCGACGTCGAACTCTGGGTCACCCTCGTGCAGTTGGACACCGTCCACCGCTGCCACCTGGACGCCTCCGCCGTTCACCGCATCGCGGGCCACCGCGCCCTGTGGGCCTACGCCCGCCGCCTGGCCGCCCACCCCGCCTTCGGCCGCCATCTCGACCTGGACGGCATCTCCCGCCGCCACCACGGCCGTTGCCAGGGCCTGGAGGCCGCCGGGGCCGCGGTCCAGATCCTGGACTGGGCGGGTCACGCGGCGGATGCGGAGGACGCTTCCCGCAGGTGAGAAGCGGTCGGGCGGCGGCTGCCTCGCGCAGGTCCGCAGCGAAGGAACAACCGGTGGTGCGAGAACAGGCGGAAGAGCGACCGGAGGTGTGGGAACAACCGCGGCCGGCCGCGCGTTGTGCGTCATGACGAGATCCGACAGGCGGGCGAGACGGCCCGCCGCGGCCGAGGGACGGGAGGTGACGGCCGTGACCCGCGTGCTCCCGCCCCGCGCCCCGCGCCCGTACGGCTCCGTCCGGCTGATATCCCGGCCGCACATAGACCTCCAGCGCGTGTCCGCCGCGCTCTGTCGCCGCTGACCTTCTCCCCGGCCTGCCCAGCGTCAGGGCCCGGGTCTGCTCCTGCCGCGCTCGCCCTCGCCGACGCCTGTCCTCGCGCGCCGGTGTTCTCGTCACGGACATCCGTCACGGACATGAAGGAAGGCACCGCCGTGTCCTCAACACCGGTCCCCCCACTGCACCTTGCCGTCGCCCTGGACGGCACCGGGTGGCATCCCGCGTCCTGGCGTGAACCCGTCGCCCGCCCCCGGGACCTGTTCACCGCTGGCTACTGGGCCGATCTGGTCGCCGAGGCCGAACGAGGCCTCATCGACTTCGTCACCATCGAGGACGGCCTCGGCCCGCAGTCCACGCACCTCCTCGACCCCGACGAGCGCACCGACCAGGTGCGCGGCCGGCTCGATGCGGTCCTCGTCGCCTCCCGTGTCGCCCCGCTCACCCAGTACATAGGCCTGGTCCCGACCGTGGTGGCCACGCACACCGAGCCGTTCCACATCTCCAAGGCGATCGCCACCCTCGACCACGTCAGCAACGGCCGCGCGGGCCTGCGGGTGCGGATCAGCGCCCGGCCGAACGAGGCCGCCCACTTCGGCCGCCGTACCATCGGCCGGATCGAGGCCCACGACAGCCCGGCCGCACAGGACATCGTCACCGAACTGTTCGACGAGGCCGCCGACCACGTGGAAGTCGTGCGCCGGCTCTGGGACAGCTGGGAGGACGACGCCGAGATCCGGGACGCGGCGACGGGCCGCTTCATCGACCGGGACAAGCTGCACTACATCGACTTCGAGGGCCGCCACTTCAGCGTCAAGGGACCCTCGATCACGCCCCGCCCGCCCCAGGGGCAACCGCTGGTCACCGCCCTCGCCCACCGGACCGTCCCGTACCGGCTCGTCGCCCGCCAGGCCGACGTCGGCTATGTCACCCCGCAGGACGCGGAGCAGGCCCGGGCGATCGTCGCCGAGATCCGCACCGAGCAGCGGGCGGCGGGCCGCGCCGGGGACACCGTGCACATCTTCGGCGACCTCGTCGTCTTCCTCGACGACAGCCGGGCCGAGGCCCAGGCCCGGCGGGAGCGGCTGGACGCGCTCGCGGGCGAGCCGTACACCGGCGACGCCCGGATCTTCACCGGTACGGCCCTGGAACTCGCCGGCCTGCTGGAGGAGCTGGCGGCGGGCGGACTGACCGGGTTCCGGCTGCGGCCCGCCGTCGCCGGGCACGATCTGCCCCGCGTCAGCCGTGACCTGGTGCCCGAACTGCAGCGCCGGGGCCGCTTCCGGGAGGCCTACGACTCCGGCACCCTGCGCGGTCTGCTGGGCCTCGCCCGCCCCGCCAACCGCTACGCAGCAGCCACCGCCTGAGCAGCCGGAGAGGACGACCGCACCATGAGCAAGCCGCTGAAGCAGATCCACCTGGCCGCCCACTTCCCCGGCGTCAACAACACCACCGTGTGGAGCGACCCGGCCGCCGGCAGCCACATCGAGTTCGGCTCCTTCGCGCACTTCGCGCGGACGGCCGAACGCGCCAAGTTCGACTTCCTGTTCCTCGCCGAGGGGCTCAGGCTGCGCGAACAGGGCGGAAAGATCTACGACC
>NZ_JBEPBF010000252.1:0-5235 GCF_040298985.1 Streptomyces sp. NPDC001093
CGGGAGGCCGCGGTGCGCGCGGTGCGCTGGAGCGGGGAGAGCGTAGCCTTCCCTGGGCTCGCCGAGCGGTCCTCCGGCGAGGGGACCGGCGCGGCCGGCACGACACCGTCGGCCTCCGTCTCCGCCTCGGTGTCCCCGTGACCGCATAAGGCGCCCCTACGACAGGACCCGGACAGGAAGGGAACGACTCGCGCATGGCTTTCGAAGCGCCGCCGCGCCTCGTACGGGCGCTCGGTGAGACGGCACCGGCCGGGGACGACTGGCTCGCGGAGCTGCCCGTGACCGCCGAACAGGCCGTTGCCAGGCGCGAGTTGACCGTGGAGCGGGTTCAGGTGCCGGGCGGGCGCAGCAGCCTGGTGGTGCTGGTGCGGCGGGCCGACGGCACCCCCGCGGTGCTGAAGCTGGCCCCGCCCCGGGCCCGTCCGGAGAGTGAGCGGGCCGCGCTGGCGCACTGGGGCGGGCTGGGCGCCGTACAGCTGCTGGAGGCGGACGCGCGGGACGGTGCGCTGCTGCTGGAGCGGCTGCACCCGGATGTGTCCGTGCGGTCGCTGCCGGAGGCGAAGGCGCTGCTGGAGGCGGCGGGCACGCTGCGGCGGCTGTGGGTCGAGCCGCCGGCCGGCCATGCCTTCGAGACCGTCGCCGAGCGCACGGACCGCCAGGCGACCGCGATGCGGGCGGGCGCGGAGACCGGGCCCGAGGTGGCGCCGCTGGTCGACGCGGCGCTCGCGGCCCGCGAGGAGCTGCTGGCCGCGCCGCCCGAACACCGGTTGCTGCACGGTACGTTCCGGCAGAGCAAGGTGCTGGCCGGGGAGCGGATGCCGTGGCTCGCGGTGGGCCCCGATCCGGTGGTCGGCGAGTGCGCCTTCGATCTGGCGCGGCTGGTCCGGGACCGGGTGGAGGACCTGATCGCGGCACCGGCGGGTGCGGCGACGACACGACGGCGCATCAAGCGGCTCGCCGAGTCGCTGGAGGTGGATCAGGAGCGGTTGCGGGGGTGGACGTTGTTCCGGGCGGTGGAGTCGGGGGTACGGGCCCGGCGCGTCGGCCGTGAGAAGGACGCGGAGCTGCTGCTGGAGTTCGCGAGCTGGCTCTAGTCCGGCTTGCCGTTGAGTTCACGAACGTAGATGTCCCAGTACGGCGGCGTGACACCGTGCAGTGGACCCTTTCTGCCGACCCTGTGCCATCCCAGATGCCGGTAGACGCTTTGCGTGGCGAGGGCGGTCGGTTGCACCGAGAGGATTCCCCGCTGCTCGTTGCGGCGCCGCAGGAGTTCTTCCATCAGGTACTTGCCTGTGCCACGACCACGCCAGGCGGCGAGGACACCGAGGCTGATGACGGCGAAGGTCCGCCCTTCCCACTCGCGCACGAGATCGGCGGGAAGCGGGTGGGTGAAGTCGCGCCACCATCCGTGATCGACGGCGAGTGGATGGCCGTAGACATATCCGATGAGGCGGTCTTCCTGCTTCGCAACGACTGCGCTGAAACCCGGAACAGCCATCAGACTCTCGAGTTCTTTTTTGTGTCCCTGCGACATTTCTGACGCCCACGCGAACGGTGCGACGGAAAAGACCGTGTCGTGGATGGTGCAGATCTGGTGGAACCAGGCCGCAGCCAGCTCCCGGCCGCCTCCCTCGAACACGAGCTCACGGCCGTCCGTCATCTTCGCCTCCGTTCGATGCGTCCGAGGCGCTCGCGGCACGTTCCCGGAGTTCCTCGGAAACCGCGTCACCAAGCTCCTCGTACATCACTGCCGCTTGCGTCCAGAAGTCGCGAGCGGCGGCCGGTTCCCGGCGCGCTGCGCATACGTCACCCAGACGGGTGAGTGCAGACGCCTCACTTCGCCGGTCCGTGAATTCGCGGAAGGTCTCCAGAGCCCGCACAAGGTGCTCCTCGGCATCTTGGAAATCACCGAGTTCGCTCATACTCGCTGCCAGCGGGAGTGCCGCCCAGGCCTCGCTCCATCGGTCGTCGATCGATTGGAAGATTTCAACAGCCTGCTGGCACAGTGCAACGGCCTCGGGAAAGGCACTGCGGGAGCGAGCACACTCCGCGAGGCTCAGCAGGCTCATTCCCTCGCCCCGGCTGATGCCATGTGTCCGGAACACGGTGAGCGCGGCTTCGAAGTACTCCTGGGCTCCGGAGTCACCTTGCTCGATCGCCACGAGCCCCAGACCGCGCAGAGAGAATCCCAGTAGCCAGGCATCATCGATGTCCTGACTGATCTCCACTGCGTGACGATAGTGCTCGGCAGCGGTGTCGTACGCTCCCGACCGCCAGCCCACATCTCCCAGGCAGAGCAGGTTCGACGCTTCCCCCAACCGACTGCCGACCAGTCGGGCGGCATCCAGCCCAAGCTCGTGGATATATTTCCAGTCCGTCCAATGTGAGCCGAGCTCGAAGAATCCGTCGGCAACCACAGGCAGCATCCAAGCGATGTCATATTGACCCCACTTGACTGCCTGTCTCAGTGCGGAGAGTAAGTTGTCACGCTCCGCCTCGAACCACTGCATCGCCGCGGCGGCCTCATGGAAGCGCTCGACTTCCTGCACCTCTCCGGCCGGCACCAGGGGGATGGCATGGGAGTGCGGCAGGATTGCTCTTCGTCCCGCATCGGCACTGAGCAGGTACCAGGTCAGGATTCGACGAACCGCGCGGGTTCTTTCCGCCTGTGAAGATTCGTCGGCCAGCCGCTCCAACGCATAGGCCCGAAGCAGGTCGTGCATGCGGTACCGGTCCCTGGCGATTTCATGCAGCAGATGGACGTCGGCGAGTTCGCTGATTCTGCGACGAGCCACCGCCGGGGCGACCGCCAGAAGCGCTGCGGCGGAACCGCTGCCCAGAAATTTCCCCTCATGCAGTCCCAGAAGACGAAAAGCCGCCCGTGTCTGGTCCGGGAGGGCTCGGTAGGACCAGGAGAAGACTGCACGCACATCGCTGAGCTCGTCTTCTCGATCGGCCAGGGCGTCGAGAAAGTCCTGCTCTCGAATCAGCTCGTCCACGAGTTCCGTCAGGGAGAGCAGCGGGCGGGCGGCCGCTCGTTCGCCCACCACGCGCAGCGCCAGCGGGAGACACCCGCAGAGCTGAGCCACCCGTCGGGCGGCCTCGGGTTCCGAATCGACCCGGGCGGGGCCGATCACTTCACGCAGGAGCTGTACCGACTCCTGGGGTGACAGTACGTCCAGAGTCACACGTGCCGCTCCCTCCCGCGCCACTAGGCCGGACAGCCTGCTTCGGCTGGTGATCAGCACGAGACTGGAGCGCGAGGCAGGTATCACCTGTCTGATCTGCTTCACCGACGAAACATTGTCGATGAATATGAGGATTCTCTTCCCGTAGAGCAGCGAGCGGAACAACGCGGCACGCTCCTGCTCGTCGATCGGGATACGGTCCGCCTCCACGCCCAGGCCTCGCAGAAAGGAGTCCAGGGCATGGTCGGGCCCCAACGCGTTGCCGCTGTTGTAGCCGCGCATGTCGATGTACAGGTCACCGTCGACGAAGCGCCGACGGATTCTGTGCGCCCAGTGCAGTGCCAACGCGGTCTTCCCCACGCCCGGCCCTCCGGTGATCGCCGTCACGACGGCCGGCGAACCGTCAGGGTCCTCGGGAGCCAGTGGGTACAGAGTGTCCAGCACGGTCAGCTCCCGCGCGCGGTTGACGAATCCTGGCACGCCGTAGGGGAGTTGACGGGGCGGAGGGAAAGAGTGGCTGGGACCGTGCACGTGGACGCCACCGTACACGGTCCCAGCTTGGACCACTATGTCGCTCTCTCCGCCGGAGAACTCATTCGAGACAGATTTCGGCTCGTCAGCCATACGCCTTCCCCCGGTCCCGAATGGCGTTGCGCAGTCATTCAGCCCGGGACGTGAAGTTCGTCTCGGTACTTGCGCGCGAACTCCCGATAGGGGATCGCGGACGCCTGAGCCGCATCGCGCCAGTAGTTCGCCTCGACGATCCGTTGGGGGTCGTCGATGATTTCAGCGGCTGAAAAGCTTCCGTCCTCCTCGTAGTACATGGCCACGAGCTGCGTCGAGTCGAAGAGCCAGTAGTCGTGGTGTGGCAGTTCCGACGGCCACTCCTGCTTCGACACAGGGAGGATCCGTACGTCTTCTCCGGCCTCGACCGTGTGCTCGTACGCCCAGGCACATTCGAAGCGGACGTAGTCCGACAGCGGGAGTTCCACTACGTGGACCCGGCTCAGAACTTTTCCGGCCGCCACCGCCTTCGCGACAGTGCCGTCGATCCATTCTGCGATGCCGGGGAACTCGCCCCTGGCTTCGCCCGAGAGGAAGCGCGCGAACTCATCCTGCTCGTAGGACACGTCGTACCGCTGGAGAGACTCCAGACGGTACGCCGTGAACTTGAATTCGGTGAAGAGGCGGTTGAATTCCTCATCCGCCAAGGAGTAGAACTTGCGCCCCACCTACCGCCCCTCACTGTGCTGACTGTAGTACTGCTCCATGGCGCCGGCCACGACCTCCGGGGCGATACGAACGGCACCTTCTCCCGGGAGGACATTCTCCAGTTCCCCGAACGTCGCACTGTCCACCGTGTACCCTTGTACGACAAGTTCGCCGGACTCGCCGAGGTAGACCGTAGGGCATCCATTTCCGCCTGAACCCTGGTCTTTGTACAGCTTGGTGAGCTTCATTCTTGCCCCCTTCTGGATGACGACCTCGGTTTGCGTAAGGCTAGAGACGAAACCTACAATCCGTCAAGGCTGACGCAGACAAGTCGGCAGCTCAATCAACTTTGGCTTATTTAATTCCCCGCCAGACGGGGCCTGATTGCATGAAAGCATGCACAGGTTTCAGAAGTGGGTTTCGGTTGAGCCCTGATGCAGTAGTTAATTCGATTCAGGCTTCCTGCGCGGGAGAAATCCCGAACGTGACAGGGCCATGCCCGTCCGCGTTCCCTCCGGCCCCGCTCACCGGCGCCACGAGCAGCCCTGCTGATGTTGGATCCACCCCACCCCCCTGCCACTACACACCGTATGGGTTGTATAGCACTTCGTAGGGGGCCTGTCTCGCGCTCCCGTGAACCCGTCAACCCGCTGCCGCCGCGTCACCCTGCTCATGCGCCAGGAGACGCCCTCTGGCACGGGGACCCCGGCCGGTCGCACGATGTGGAGGCACCTGGCGTGGGGGGGGGCCCCGGGGGGCGCCGCCCCCGCCGCCCCCCCTTCGCCCGAACCCCGGCGCTGACCGCCTGGACCCCGACAATCAACACGCGCCCCGG
>NZ_JBEPBF010000253.1:0-5082 GCF_040298985.1 Streptomyces sp. NPDC001093
CGAACCGGGCGACGACGCCGCTCTCCTGGCCATCGAACGCTACGGCGCCCACCACCTCCACCGACCGCACACCACGGCCCGCCCCCTCGACGGCCGGCGTCGGCTCGACTCCGGCTCAAAGCCGGTTGCGGAGGACCGTCCTGAGCCCTTGACCCATGTGTCGTGATCGTCTTGCCGACACCCATCAGGGCGTCGACTCCGGCGGACGTGCCCCCCGGCCGTTTCCAGGCAGCCTGACTACGGCAAACGGGTCGGGGAGGTGGCGGAAACAACCGTTCTCTTCGACGCCGAGCCGGGCGGGGCGGAGAGGTTCCGGCAGAACGCCGCTGAGATCCAGGACGATGCTTCTTGCTACGACTTGCACACTTGGCGGCTGGTTCGAGCAGGAGGGGCGTGTCCGGCCTGCTGGACCGCTCTCAGCGCCTGCGGAGCAGCCCGTCACGCCTGTCCGCCGAGGTGGAGGCCAATATCAGGCTGCGGCCAAGTCGACGGGGCGGCGCCGGTGCAGCGCCTGACCGCACTGGGTGCTGCACTCTTGGCGCATGTGGGTGGGACCTCCGGGACAGCTCGTTTGCTTTGAGTCACCTCCACGGCGCCACGGGCACCGCTCCGCCTGGCCGGCGCCTGCTGCCAGGCACTGGCACGCTCACTCCGCATCGCATGGCGAGGGGTCTGTGGGACCCGTGAGCCGAGCGGACGGGGGCAATGCTGTGCACCGCTACACCATGGTGAGCCGGCGCTCGTTTGCGTTGCGGTATTCCGGCATGCCGGTGACGCATGCGGTGCGGCAGCCGAGTCTCGCCCGGCGCCCACCGTACGATCACGGCCATGGGAGAGCGGTGGTCTGCGGCGGCGCCGCCTCAGCCGCCCCGACAGGGCAGATGGCCGCGATTGACGTCGTCGCGTTTCCTGCCGGCGGTGGTGATCTCGCTGATCATCGCGGCCCTGGCCGGGCTCTTCGTCGGCGCCTACTGCTGGGCCATGGCCAATCCTGTACCGCATCGCATCCCCGTCGCGGTGACGGGGAAGTCGGTCGCGGGCGGCCGGTTCACCAACGCGCTGGAGACCACGCTCCGCACGTCGCTGGTCCTTCATCCGTACCCTGACTACGGCAGTGCCCTCGCCGCGGTCGACGCTCAGCGGGAGTTCGCGATCCTGCAGCGTCGACCGGCCGGGGTGGAGGTCGATGTGGCGAGCGCGGCGGGGGCGTCGGTCGCCCGGGTTCTCGGCCAGAGTGCCCCGGCGGTGGGCCGGGCCCTGGGCATCCCGGTGCAGGTCAGGGACGTCAAACCGCTTCCGGTCACGGACCCGCAGGGGCTGGCTCTCTTCTATATCGCCCTGGGGTCGACCATCCTCGGTTTCGTCGGTGCCATCCAACTCGGGGTGCATGCTCAGGCGCTGCGCCCCGCCGAGCGTATCGCCGCAACGGCCGGCTATTCCGTGCTGGGTGGCCTGTGGATCTGTGTCATGGCCGACTGGGTGCTCGGTGTGGTGCGGCTGCCGTTCGTCCAGTCATGGGGAATCTGCACTTTCACTATGATCACGGCGGGCATGATCTTCACCGCGTTCCACACCTTCCTGGGCCGCTGGGCGATGCTGCCGACGTGGCTGTTGCTGGTCATCCTCGGCAACCCCTCGTCCGGGGGTGCGGTGGCCTGGCCGCTGCTCCCTCCGGTCCTGGGCTTTCTGGGGCGGTTCCTGCCGCCGGGCGCGTCGGTGAACGCCCAGCGCAACGCCATCTACTTCCCGCACAACCAGCACGTCGAGCCGTATGTGGTGCTCGCCGTGTGGTGCCTGGTCGCCTCGTCGGTCTTCCTTGTGTGGCGTGCACGTCACCCCGCCAGCCGAGCGGCCGCACAGGCCGCCATGCCCGGCGTTGGATGAGCGCACTGCCGCATCGCAGCCGCCGGCGGTCACGCCCCTGACCGGCTCAGGCGAGGCGACGCGCTCCCTGCCCGGGATTGTGCTGGCTGCCCTCTCGCTCGTGGGCATGCCGGTCCTGTCGGCGGCCCAGCGCCGTGCCGGACGGGAACTCGGCTCCGCCTCCGCCGTGGCCGACTCCAAGCAGACACTGCTGTGCACCTATTTGTCGGCGGTGCTGCTGGTCGGCTTGGTCGCCATCGCCGTGCTCGGCTGGTCGTGGGCCGATCCGCTCGCGGGCCTGGTCATCGCCACGATCGCGGTGAAGGAGGGGCGCGACGCCTGGCGTGGACAGGCGTGTTGTGCGACATCGGCAGCCGTGGCACCCAGCCCCGGCCGGCGGCAGGCGGACGCAACGGATGCCTACGGTTGAGTTCAGATTGCGACTGCTGCGGTTGACGGAGGCGCGATCCGCTTCGGTACGCCGGCCGAACGCTTTCCCGCGACGTCCTGCGTCGGCCGGGGCAGCGACTTCGCGGCCGTGGCGGTCCGCACCGGCGCCGAGGTGCTCAGTCGGAGGTGGGACCGGGGAGCCACGCCGAGTACGTTCTCGTGCCCGAGACCCAGGTGGTGCCCAAGCCGGCCACGCTCGGCCGGGAAGCGGCCGGGGCGCAGTACGTCGCGGGCGCCACCGCGTTGGCCGCCACGAAAGCGGTCGGCGTGAGCGAGGGCGAGGTGGTAGCCGCCCCGGCGGCGGCGGTGGCGCCTACGGGGTGACGAAGTGATAGCCGGCGTCGAGCAGGCGGGGAAGCACCAGGCGCAGGGCGGCCACTGTCTGGGAGCGGTCGCCTCCGCCGTCGTGTTCGAGGATGATCGATCCGGGATGGGCGTGGGCCATGATCCGCTCGACGATGCACACGGTGCCCGGTCGTGACCAGTCGTGGGGGTCGACGGACCAGTCCAGCAGTCGCATGCCCATCTCGCGGCAGGTGGCCAGGGTCGGCTCCGACCAGGCTCCGTAGGGGGCGCGGAAGATCGTGGGGCGCTGGCCGGTGACCTTCTCGATCGTGTCGCTGGTGCGTTCCAGCTGGGACCGGACGGTCGCGGCGGATGCCCGGGCCAGGTCGGCGTGGGTCCAGGTGTGGTTGGCGATCAGGTGGCCTTCGTCGGCCACCGCCCGCACCAGGCTGGGGTACGCGCTGACGCGGGCACCGACCTGGCAGAACGTGGCGGTTACGGCGTAGCGGTGCAGGAGGTCCAGCACCTGCGGAGTCCATTCGGGGTTCGGACCGTCGTCGATGGTCAGCGCGATGGCTCGCGGGCCCTGGTGAACGTAGAACTCCGGCCTGCCCGGCAGCTCGACGTGGGCCGGCTCGCTGGCGTGAGAGTCGCCCGGATGCGTGGGCTTCACGATGTCGGGTGCTGACGTCCCTGTGTGTTCAGGCGTACCGCCAGGGGCTGTGCAGGCGCTGAGAAACATCAGTCCGCCGACTGACAGCAGGGCCCGGCGGGTGACATGTGTACTGCCTGTGCTCTCCATGCCATGTGTAACGGCATCACCCCGTGCGGTGGTTGCGCTGTATGTTCATGGCCGTCCGGCCGCCGCCAGCCGTCGGCCGCAGTCCGGGCACGCCCCGGACAACTCCACCGTGTGCCGGGCGTTCGCGAACCCGCAGGTCCGTGCGATGGTGTCGGCCCATTCCTCCACCGGGCCGGAGTCGACGGGCCGGCTCAGGCCGCACTGGGTGCAGATGAGGTAGTGGCGGTGTTCCGGTCCCGGGCGGTAGCGGAAGAGGCGTTCACCGCCCGTGTCGCGGATCATGTCGGCCCGGCCGGCGGCGGCCAGCGCGGTGAGGGTGCGGTAGACCGTGGACAGGCCGACCGGTGAGCCGGCGGTGGCGAGCTGGTTGTGGAGGGCCTGGGCGTCGACGAAGCCCTCGGCCTGGATGGGTGCCTCGACGACGACCGTGCGTTGCTGAGTGTGGCGGCCGATGAGCGTGACGTCGGCCAAGGGGGTGGGGGCGTGCTGTCGCTCGCGTTCCATCGGGTGCCTTCGCTCATGTGCCGGCGGGGACGGCGGTGCGCGTACGAGGGCTGGAAGCGGGCCGTCGTATCAGGAACGTCGCGGCGTAGACGGCCGTGGCGACGCCCATGATGGCGAAGCTCGGGGGCATCTTCGGCACGGCGTAGGAGGAGAACAGTCCTGCCCACATCTCCAGGACCGCCAGCGCGGCGGAGAGGGCGAGTGCCCGGTAGGGGCGGTCGGTGAGCCGGATCGCGGCGCCCGCCGGGGCGGCGAGCAGGCCGAGCAGGAGCAGGGAGCCGACCGCCTGGGTGGCCTCGGCGGCGCTGATGCCTGCCAGGGCGAGGAAGCCGTAGCCGAGCAGCCGGACCGGTACCCCGCGGGCGGCGGCCACGGCCTCGTCGAGCGTGGCGAACAGCAGCGGCCGGGCGATGAGGACCACCATCAGCCCGACCCCCGCGGCCACCAGGGCTGCAACGACCGCGCTGCTGGAGGAGATACCGAAGACGGAGCCGAACAGCACGCTGACGCCGGCGGTTCCGTTCGCGGTGCTGCGGGACGTCGTGTAGAGGGTGATGAAGAAGGCGCCCAGGCCCAGGATCCAGGAGAAGACGCTCCCGATGACCACGTCGTCGGGGCGGGCACGGCGGCCGAGCGTGCCGAAGAGCAGCGCCATGGCGATGGTGGCGGCGAACAGTCCCAGGCGCAGGTCCGCGCCGAACGCTAGGGCGGCCATCGCGCCGGTGAAGGCGACGTGGCTGAGTGCGTCGCCGGTGAAGACCTGGGCGCGCAGGACGAGGAAGTAGCCGACCAGGCCGCAGGGGGCGGCGATGGTGGTCCCGGCGAGCAGGGCGTGCTGGAAGAACGGCTGGGAGAGGGGGGAGGAAGCTAGCAGGACGGTCATGCGGTCGCCTCCGCGGAAGTGAGCCGGGCACCGGTGCGGCTGCCGAGCAGCGTGTGCAGTGAGCGCCGGCCCAGCGCGAGCAGGTATCCGGCGAAGGCGATGGTCGTCACGAAGAAGCCCAGGGGATAGGGCCAGTAGTAGGCGGCGGTCAGCCCGAGCCAGGTGGCGGCGAAGGCGAGGAGGACGGCCAGGAGCAGGCCCAGCGCCGGGCGGGGGGTGATGACTTGTGCGGTGGCGGCCGGGATCACCATGAGGGCGAAGACCAGGAGGGTTCCGGTGATCTGGCTCGCCTCGG
>NZ_JBEPBF010000254.1:0-5048 GCF_040298985.1 Streptomyces sp. NPDC001093
ACCGGGGCGGCGACCGGGGCGGCCGCCCGACCCCGCCGCCCGCCAACAGCGCGATGGCGGACGCGCTGCGCCGGGCGGGCCTGCTGGACCCCAAGAAGCGCTGACCCGGGGCTCCAGCCGCATCCCTTCGGTCTCGGTCGACTGACAAGGCGCCCTCCCTGCGGAGGGCGCCTTCGTCCAGTACCTGGAATTCGGTGGACCGTGATCACCCGGTCGGCAGACTGGGCCCATGACGGATCCCAAGGACGACCTGCGGGTCTACCTCCAGGACGCCCGCGACGTACTGCTGTGGAAGCTGGACGGCCTGCCGGAGTACGACATCCGGCGCCCCCTGACGCCCACCGGCACGAACCTGCTGGGCCTGGTCAAGCACCTGGCCGGCGCCGAGGCGCTGTACTTCGGCGCGGCCTTCGGCCGGCCCTTCGCCGGTACGCCCCTGTGGTTCACCGGTGACGCGGAGCCGGACGCGGACCTGTGGGCGCGGGCCGACGAGACCCGGGAGGACATCGTCGGCCTGTACCGGCGGGCCTGCGCCCACTCGGACGAGACCATCGCGGCACTCCCCCTGGACGCGCTCGGCCGGGTGCCGGGCGCACCGGGTGAGACGACCCTGCACCGGATCCTGACCCACATGGTCGCCGAGACCCAGCGGCACGCCGGGCACGCCGACATCGTGCGGGAGCTGATCGACGGAGCTGCGGGGCAACGGCCGGACGGTCTCAACGTGGCGCCCCACGACCCCGAGCACGTCGGCCGGGTCGAGCGAGCGGCGAGAGAGGCCGCAGCAGCAGCGCCCTGAGCGGCGCGGGGAACCATACGACCAGCCACGGCGCGCCCGCGGAGGATGAACGGCAGATCGCGGCACCCCCAGCCGAACGCTACCGCTCCGTCACCTTCCCGTCCGCCACCTCCAGCCGCCGGGTCACCCGGACCGCGTCCAGCATGCGCCGGTCGTGGGTGACCAGGAGCAGGGTGCCCTCGTAGGAGTCGAGGGCGGACTCCAGCTGTTCGATGGCGGGCAGGTCGAGGTGGTTCGTCGGCTCGTCCAGGACGAGGAGGTTCACTCCCCGGCCCTGGAGCAACGCGAGGGCGGCGCGGGTGCGTTCGCCCGGGGAGAGGGTCGCGGCCGGGCGCAGGACGTGCTCGGACTTCAGGCCGAACTTGGCGAGCAGGGTGCGGACCTCGACCGGCTCGGTGTCGGGGACGGCCGCGCAGAAGGCGTCCAGCAGGGTCTCGGGGCCGTGGAAGAGCTTCCGGGCCTGGTCGACCTCGCCGACCAGGACGCCCGAACCGAGCGCCGCGTGCCCCGAGTCGAGCGGGACACGGCCGAGCAGCGCGCCCAGCAGGGTGGACTTGCCGGCGCCGTTGGCCCCGGTGACGGCGACCCGGTCCGCCCAGTCGATCTGCAGGGACACCGGCCCGAAGGTGAAGTCGCCGCGCCGGACCTCGGCGTCCCGCAGGGTCGCCACGACCGCTCCGGAGCGCGGGGCGGCGGCGATCTCCATGCGCAGGTCCCACTCCTTGCGCGGCTCCTCGACCGTCTCCAGGCGCTCGATCATGCGCTGGGTCTGCCGCGCCTTGGCGGCCTGCTTCTCGCTGGCCTCGCTGCGGAACTTGCGGCCGATCTTGTCGTTGTCGTTGCCGGCCTTGCGCCGGGCGTTCTTCACACCCTTGTCCATCCAGGCCCGCTGCATCTGCGCGCGCTCCTGGAGGGCGGCCCTCTTGTCGGCGTACTCCTCGTAGTCCTCGCGCGCGTGCCGGCGGGACACCTCGCGCTCCTCCAGGTAGGCGTCGTAGCCGCCGCCGTAGAGGTTGATCTGCCGCTGGGCCAGGTCGAGTTCCAGGACCTTGGTGACGGTGCGGGTGAGGAACTCGCGGTCGTGGCTGACGACGACCGTGCCGGCGCGCAGGCCGGTGACGAAGCGTTCCAGGCGCTCCAGGCCGTCGAGGTCGAGGTCGTTGGTGGGCTCGTCCAGGAGGAAGACGTCGTAGCGGGACAGCAGGAGCGAGGCGAGTCCGGCGCGGGCCGCCTGGCCGCCGGACAGCGCGGTCATCGGCTGGTCCAGGTCCACGGCGAGGCCGAGCGAGTCGGCGATTTCCTCCGCGCGCTCCTCCAGGTCGGCGCCGCCGAGGCCGAGCCAGCGCTCCAGGGCGGTCGCGTAGGCGTCGTCGGCGCCGGGTGCCCCGTCCACGAGTGCCTGAGTGGCCTCGTCCATGACACGCTGGGCCTCCGTGACCCCCGTACGACGGGCCAGGAACTCCCGGACGGTCTCCCCCGGCCTGCGCTCCGGCTCCTGCGGCAGATGCCCGACGGTCGCGGCCGGCGGGGACAGCCGCAGTTCGCCCTGTTCGGGCGGGGTGAGTCCGGCGAGCAGCTTCAGCAGGGTGGACTTGCCCGCGCCGTTGGCACCGACGAGACCGATCACATCGCCGGGCGCGACGACGAGGTCCAGCCCGGAGAAGAGGGAACGGTCGCCGTGCCCGGCGGCGAGGTTCTTGGCGACGAGGGTGGCAGTCATCAGGACGCCGATCCTAATGGGCCGGACACCCGCGTCTCAGCCCGGTTTCCGGGTGGGCTCGCCATCGCGCCTCAGCCCGGCTTCCGAGTGGGCCTGCCGTCACGGCTCAGTCGCGTGTACCGGTGGCCCGGCCCGCATCCCGGTCCCCGTTTCCCCGTGACCTGCCCCGCGTCTCACGGCCCCCGTTTCCCGTGACCTGCCCCGCGTCCGACGGCCCCGTTTCCCGCACCCGCCCCCGCACCTCCTGCCCCCATGTCCCCGTGAGCCCGGCTCACACCCCAGCCCCGCTTCCCCAGGGCCCACCCCCGCAACGCACGACCCCGATTTCCTCCGTGACCCGCCCCCGCGTCTCACGGCCCCAGGTCCCCGGTGCGCCAGCCCTCACACCTCACCCCGCCTCCCGATACCCCGCCCCCGCAACGCACGACCCCCGCCTCCCCTGGGCCCGCCTTCGCGCCTCAGCCCCGTCTGCCGCCCGTGACCGGTGCCGTGAGGACGCCTCCCGTCGTGCGGGCGACCACGTACGACTCCCCCTTGACCGCCTTCGGGTCCAGCGGGATGCGGTGCCGGCCGGGTTCCAGGACGCCGTCGAACACCTCGCGGGTGTGGGTGCGGTAGAGCCGGTCGATGCGGTAGGCGGTGAGCCGTACCCGGCAGGCCGAGGTCACCTCGACGTCCGCGGTGCCGTCGGCGACGGCCAGCCCCACGAGCCGGCGCTGCGGGAGCGGGCCGCGGTCGAGGGCGTGCTCGATCTGGGCGACCAGCAGGGGCACGATCGGGGCCAGGCCGTCCACCCGGGCGATGTCGACCCCGGCGCGCTCGAAGGCCTCCACCACGGCGGCTCGATCCTCCTCGCCGACGGCGCGGCCGAAGGCGACCGCGCCGTAACCGCGCAGTTCCTCGGCGGGGACGGCCCGGGCGTCCTGGGTGATGTCGGCGCCGATGCCGATGGTGCGCAGCGCGGCGGCCAGCTTGGCCAGGACCGCGACCCGGGCACCGATGAGCAGCACGCGCCGGCGCGGCGCGGCGGAGCCCTCCATCAGGGCGCCGAGTGCGGCGCGGTACTCGGCGCCGTGGAAGCGGAACGGCCCTATGCCGTGGTATCCGTTCAGTTCGAGATCGGCGTGCTCGTCGGTCTGCCAGGCGAAGTCCCGCCAGATGTAGTCCTCGCCGTCGCGCTCGATGACGGCGGTGACCGCCCCGCAGCCCAGGTCCGCGCACTCGGGACAGCCGTAGATGACGAACCGGCCGTCGGGGAGCGGCGGTTCGGCCTCCAGGAGCAGTGCGCGCACCTGCGCGGTGAAGATGGCGGGCGGGACGTCCGAGGCGAGCGGGGAGACGGCGTCCAGGTCGGACAGCCGGAACAGCAGCGGACGGCCGTCCACGACGAAGTCCACGAAGTCGCGGTGGACCTGGTAGCCGCCGTCGGCGAGCACACCGCCGGCGCGGATCGCCGGTGCCAGGTCGAAGGTCGCGTATGCGGCAGACATAGTGTGAGTATCCCCACACCGGCACGGATGTGAGCGCGGCATGACAGAGTCGTGCGGACAGGGCCTATCGTCCTGGCGTGGACAGCGAGCCGAGTGACGAAGTGATCGTGGTCGGGAGCGGGGTCACCGGGCTGACGACGGCCGTGGTCATGGCGGAGTCCGGGCGCCGGGTACGGGTGTGGGCGCGGGAGCCCGCCGAGCGTACGACCTCGGCGGTCGCGGGCGGCCTGTGGTGGCCGTACCGCATCGAACCCGGGCCGCTGGTCGGCACATGGGCGCTTGCCTCCCTCGCCGTGTACGAGGGGTTGGCGGACCGGCCGGACGAAACGGGCGTACGCCTGGTCGACGGCGTACACCGGGGGACCCGGCTGGACGAACTGGGCACCTGGGCGGGCCGGGTGGCGGGACTGCGGGCGGTGGCCGACGGTCTCGCGGCGCGGCTTCCGGTGATCGACATGCCGGTGCATCTGGCGTGGCTGCGGGAGCGGCTCGCGAAGGCGGGAGGCGTGGTCGAGGCGCGCGAGGTGACCGACCTCGCGGGGGTGCCCGCACCGGTCGTGGTCAACTGCACGGGGCTGGGCGCGCGTTCGCTGGTGCCGGACCCGGCGGTGCGTCCCGTGCGCGGGCAGCTGGTGGTCGTGGAGAACCCGGGGATCACGACCTGGTTCACCTCCGTCGACCATTCCTCCGACCACTCCTGCGAGACCTCCACGTACTTCATCCCGCAGCCGGGCGGGCTGCTGCTCGGCGGTACGGCGGAGGAGGACGACTGGTCCCTGGAGCCGGCCCCGGCCACCGCCGCGGCGATCGTGGCCCGGTGCGCGGCGGTCCGCCCGGAGATCGCGCGGGCGCGGATTTTGGACCACCGGGTGGGGCTGCGGCCGGCCAGGCACGCGGTACGACTGGAACGGCAGCCGCTGCCGGACGGCCGTGTGCTGGTGCACAACTACGGCCACGGCGGGGCCGGGATCACGGTGGCGTGGGGGTGCGCACGGGAGGCGGCCGGGCTGGCGTTCCCGGCCGCCTGAAAGGTGCCCGC
>NZ_JBEPBF010000255.1:0-4929 GCF_040298985.1 Streptomyces sp. NPDC001093
CCCGCGAACACATCGATGTGTTCGCGGGCCGCAGCCTTAAAGAAGATCAGCTGGCGTTGGGGTTCCGCCCGATCAGCTGGGTCAGCAGCTCCACGATCTGCGCCTGATTGCGATCGATCTTCTCCCCGAGAGCCTGGACCTCACCGGCGAGGTTGCCCACCTTCTGATCAAGGTTGCCGACCTGGAGGCGCAGGGCCGTGAGGTCGCTCTTGACGATCCCGAACTCCCGGTCCGTCGTCTGCGCCACTTCCTCGAAGCGGCGAGTGAGCGCGGCGATCTCACCCTGTGCGCTGGGGTCCTCGGGCACGCGGATCTCCTGCCAGATCATGGGATGGTCGTCGGTGGTCCTCCACGATATCGCGGGCCTCGCCCAGGCCGGCCCGTCATGGGACCTTCCCGGCTGCGGCCCGGTGGAGCCGTCCCACGGTGGTCGGCGGCCGGCAGGGCTCGCGCCCCGGCGGCTTCTCCAGGCACCCGGCCGCCGTGCGCAGCATGGCGACGGTGTAGGAACGGGACCGGCTGCCAGGCTGAGTCCCGTCCGGCCCGCTGGGTGATTGGGAGCTCCACCGTGTCCGTCGCGTTCCGCATCAGCTGCTGCCTGTGCCGCAAGAACATCCCGCTCGCCGGGGAGGCCATCGCTCTCGATGGCGAGTGGCAGCGGCGCTACCCGGACATGCACGGGACGATCGGATGCGAGCTGTGCGTACGGCTGGAACTGCTGCACCATGCCCAGTGGCGTCTTCATCGACGGGCACATCGCCGCCCCCGAAGGCGTCCTCGACATCGACTTCTTCAGCCACTGCCTGGAGCGCGGAGCCCATCGTGCCCTGGTGATCGCCTATCCCCGCTCCGGTCTCCTTCAGGGAGCGGAGCCGTACCTTCGCTGGCTCGCTGCCCGCAGGGACACCCTGTCCGACGTCGCTGCCTCACTGCGCGAAGCCCTGCAGGAGTGGGACGACACGCGGGACAGCCGCTTCGCAGATGACCGATCACCGCGCTGACGCGGCGGCAACCTGCGTGGCAGGGTCTGTGGTGATCGAGACGGCAGAGGGGAGGGGTGGCCTCCGTGGACGCGCGGATGTGTGGCTTTGTCTACGAGAACGGGTTCTGGTCCGGAAGTTGGATCAGAACCCAAACTCATGCACTGTTCGACTCGCGGACGAGGAACAGTGCTGCTGCTTCTCGTGAACAGAGCCACGTACCGCTCCACGTGTCACGTGACGCCTTCCGCGCTCCGTCGTTGAGCACGGCATCGCGCTGCAGATGTCCTCCCACGCCAGTGCGATCCCGCGCGAGGGCCCGGACTGCCGTCACACGGACGCTGTTGGTTAATTCGGGCCCGTGCGTGACGTCGGCTCCCAAGACCTGGTTGTGGTCTTGGGAGCCGATGTTGTCGTATGGGGTGGGTGTCGATGTCTATGCGGCCGAGCGGGCCGGGCGAGATTCCGGCGGAGACGGTGCGGGTGGCGCGGGCCGCGTTCCCGAAAGGAGCCTGGCGATCCGGGTCCGGGACGAGCTGGGTCCGTTGTTCACCGACGAGGAGTTCGCGGATCTCTTCCCGGCGCGTGGGAAGCCCGCCTGGTCACCGGGGCGCCTCGCGTTGGTGCTGGTGTTGCCGACCGGCAGGCCGCCGAGGCGGTGCGGGCAAGGATCGACTTCAAATATGCCCTCGCGTTGGAACTGGCTGATCCGGGCTTCGACTTCTCGGTGCTGTCGGAATTCCGGGACCGTCTCATCGAGGCGGAGGCGGGCAGGCGGGTGCTGGACGGCATCCTGGCCGCGGCCCGGGAGAAGGGGCTGCTCAAGACCGCCGGCCGGGCTCGTACTGACTCCACGCATGTGCAGTCCGCGGCCCGGGAGCTGTGCTGGCTGGAGATGGTCGCGGAGACGCTGCGTTCGGCGTTGAACACGCTCGCGCAGGCTGCGCCCGACTGGCTGGTGGAGACTGCCGAGCCTGACTGGTTTCGGCATTACGCCACCCGGGCCGAGGACTCCCGGTTCCCCAAGGCCCACACCAGGCGGGTGGAGGTCGGCAGGCGGATCGGGACGGACGGGATGCGGCTGCTTGAGGCCGTCTTCTCGCCCCAGGCGCCGACCGGACTGCGGGAGCTGGAGCAGGTCCAGATCCTGCGGCAGATGTGGGTCCAGCACTTCCACCTGACCGGGGGCGAGGTAAGGCGGCGGGACCCAAAAGACCGCCCGCCGGGCGCGACGCGCCTGGTCACGCCCTATGACCTCGAAGCCAGGGGCAGCAAGAAACGCGACATCCTGTGGGACGGATACAAGACTCATCTGACCGACACCTGCGAGCCGGACACCCCGAACCTGATCACGAACGTGGCCACCACCGTCGCCACCGTCCCCGACAGCGTGATGAGCGAGACGATCCACACCGGCCTCGCCGAACGGGAGTGCCTGCCCGGCGAGCACTGGGTCGACACCGGATATGTCACCGCCGCCCAGATCGCGGCCGCCCGCCGTGAGCACGGCATCGAGCTGCACGGGCCGCTGCAAGCGGTCACCGTCGCCCAGACGAAGAACGGCGGCGGCTACGGACAGGACGCCTTCACCATCGACTGGGACCGGCAACACGTCACCTGCCCGAACGGAGCCACCAGCACTCAGTGGGCTCTGCGCAGTTCTCAGCAACAGCTTCCCGTGATCCGGGTCAGATTCTCCCCGGCCGACTGCCGCCACTGCCCCGCATTGCGCGACTGCGTCAGCTCACCCAAGGCCGAACGCAGGGAACTCACCCTGCGCCAGCACGACGAGCACCAGGCCCTCCAGCGGACCCGCGCTCTCCAGCAGACCGACGACTGGAAGACCAGATACAAGATCCGCGCCGGAGTCGAAGGAACCATCTCCCAAGCCGTCGGGCGCTGCGGCCTGCGCCGATCCCGATACCGCGGCCTGGCCAGGACCAGCCTCCAGCACCAGCTCACCGGCGCCGCCATCAACCTCGCCCGCATCGACGCCCACCTCACCGACACACCCAGGGCCCGCACCCGCACCAGCCACTTCGCAGCACTCCGCCCCGCCGACCAGCCGGTCGACGGGGCGAAGCAAGGCCCGAATTAACCAACAGCGTCTGCCGTCACACGCCCCGGGCCCTCACCCGTGTGAAGACGCCACGCGGGATCAGCATCCGGAGCGCTCCCTGGTGTGCGGGCAGTTGGTGTCATGCCGCGGGACGACCGACGGACTGCTCCGCCAGGGCTTCGGCGCGGATGCGCGCGCAGCTGCCGCTGATCAGCCGGGAGACGTGCATTTGGGAGATGCCGAACCGGTCGGCGATGCGGCTCTGCGTCGCGTCCTCGAAGAAGCGCATGTAGAGGATGGCCCGCTCCCGCTCGGGCAGCCGGCGCAGTCCGGCCTTGGCTGCCTCTCGGTCCACCACGAGGTCGTACGAGGCGTCAGGGGTGCCGAGGGTGTCGGCGAGGCTGTAGTCCTCGTCACCGGTGGACAGTTCGGCGTCCAGCGACAGGGTGCTGAAGCTCTCCATCGCCTCCAGGCCGGTGTTCACCTCCTTCTCGCTGAGACCGGCGTTAGCGGCGATGGCAGCGACGGTGGGTTCGGCACTGCCTGGCTGCTGGGCGAGTTCTCGGCGAGAGACCCGCACTCGGTTGCGTAGTTCCTGCACCCGGCGGGGCACCCGCAGGGCCCACATCCGGTCACGGAAGTGCCTCTTGACCTCCCCGGTGATGGTCGGCACGGCGTAGCTCTCGAAAGCCCCTCGGGACGGGTCGAACCGGTCCACGGCCCTCACCAGCCCGAGGGCGGCCACCTGCCTCAGATCCTCCAACGACTCCCCGCGGTCACGGAAGCGGCCGGCGATCCGGTGGGCCATGGGCAGCCAGGCAGCGACGAGTTCGCCGCGCACGGCGTCCCGCTCCGGGCCGTCGTCCACTTGCATGAATCGGGCGAAGAGTTGGGCGGTGTCGGGGGCGTCGTTGTGGCTGTGTCGGCTGGCGGGTGAGGCGGCGGTGGCGGTCTCGGGCGTATCGGGGCGGGGCGTCGACAGGTCAGTCAGCATACGGATTCGCTCCTGAACGGTTCTCCAGGCCGCCCCGAAGACAACGTTTGTTCCGAGGCCAACCCAGTGCTGTCAGGGTCCGCCACAGGAGGTTCGCCAAGCCTGCCGGACGAGCCGACATTCAGGCTTCCCCACTGGGCGCGCGCCTCCGGTCCGAAGCACGAAAGCCCGCCTGCCCTTCGATCTCGCAAGCAAACCAGGCCCGTGCGGCTCTCTCCGGGGGCTTCGGGAAGGACGCTCTTCGTCGCCACTGGCCCGCTCATATTCGCCCGTGGGCGAATATGAAGGAAGGGCCCAGCCGGGTGTTGTCCGGCGGGGCCCTCGCCATGCACGCAAGTAGGGCGTCCAGGTCACCACCTGTACCAGCGGCTCCGACCGCCGCCGGGACTGGCCGAGCGCATCACAAAGCCGAGCAGCCACACCACCAGCACGACGACCGCGACCCACCAGAGGATCTTCAGCGCGAAACCGGCACCGAACAAAAGCAGTGCGAGAAGCAGAACAAGCAACAGCGGAACCATATTCTCAACCTCCTGACGCCCCGTTTGCCCTCCCGTTCCTCGAGCATGCGCACCGAACGCCTCGTCTATGAAGGCCGACCCCGGGCAGACGGCGCTTACCCCCAAAGACGACATCGTTAGAGGAGGCAGATCGTCATGACCGCTGGTGAGAAGGCCAAGGCGCTGGCCGAGCAGGCCAAGGGCAAGGCCAAGAAGGCGATGGGGCAGAAGGTCGGCAACGAGCGCGTGACCGCCGAGGGACAGGCAGAGAAGTCCACCGGCCACGCCCGGCAGGCCAAGGAAAACATCAAGGACGCCTTCAAACACTGACACCCGGCGTTTGGGCGGGCTGGTGTTGTGGTTCATGGAGTGGAGGAACCCCCACCCACCCCCCCT
>NZ_JBEPBF010000256.1:0-4829 GCF_040298985.1 Streptomyces sp. NPDC001093
GCGCACTTCGAGGCGGAGGGCCGTAAGACGACCCGGCTGAAGGTCTCGCACGCCTTCCACTCCCCGCTGATGGACCCGATGCTCGACGAATTCCGCGCTGTGGCAGCCGAGTTGGAGTACGGCGTGCCGAGCATCCCGATTGTGTCGACCCTGACCGGCACCCCGGTGGGCGCGAGCGAGCTGTCCGATCCGGGGTACTGGGTCCGCCATGTCCGTGAGGCGGTCCGGTTCGCGGACGCGGTGAAGGTGCTGGAGTCGGAGGGAGTGACCCGCTTCCTGGAAGTGGGGCCGGACGGTGTGCTGACCGCCATGGCGCAGCAGTCGGTCGGGTCGGAGACGGCCGTGCTGACGGCCGCGCTGCGCAAGGGCCGCGCCGAGGTGCCCGCACTTCTGATCGCCGTGGCTCGGCTGCACGTCTGCGGGGCCTCGCCCGACTGGACCGCGTTCTACGCGGGTGCCGGGACCCGCGTGATCGAGGGATTGCCCACCTACGCCTTCCAGCGCAGCACGTACTGGCTGGAGAGCACCGTCGAAACGGGCACCGCGCTGTCCGAAATGGGCATCGGCGCCTCCGGCCACCCGCTGCTCGGCGCGGCGGTGACCCTGGCCGACAGTGACGGTGTGGTGCTGACGGGCCGGTTGTCGACGGCGTCGCAGCCGTGGCTGGCGGATCACGCGGTCGGCGGCACCGTGCTGTTCCCGGGCACCGGCCTGGTGGACCTGGCGATCCGCGCCGGCGACGAGGTCGGTTGCGAGCTGCTGGAGGAGCTGACGCTGGAGGCGCCGCTCGTACTGCCGGAGCATGGCGGAGCCGCCGTACAGGTGTCGGTGGGAGCGCCCGACGAGTCGGGCGCCCGCACGGTCACCGTCCACTCGCGCGCCGAGGGAACCGACGAGCCCTGGACGCGACACGCCACCGGTGTGCTCTCCGCCGCCGCGCCCGCGCCTTCGTTCGAGCTGGCCGCGTGGCCGCCGCGGGGTGCTGAGCGGGTCGATCTGGAAGGCCTGTACGACACACTGGCGCAGGCGGGTCTGGAGTACGGGCCGGTGTTCCAGGGCCTGACGGCCGCCTGGCGCTCCGGTGCCGGTTCGGCCGAGGAGATCTATGCCGAGGTGGCTCTGCCGGAGGAGACGGGTGTCGAGGGTTTCGGGGTGCACCCGGCGCTGCTGGACGCCTGCCTGCACGCGATCGGGTTGCGTGAGGGGGGTGAGAGTCGTTCGGCGCGGCTGCCGTTCGCGTGGACGGGTGTGTCCTTCCATGCCTCGGGTGCGACCCGGGTCCGGTTGAAGCTCACCTTCTCGGGAGAAGCCGTCTCGCTGAGCGTCGCCGACGGTACCGGCGCTCCGGTCGCGAGCGTCCAGGCCCTGGCCTTGCGGGAGATCTCGGCGGACCAGTTCGCGGCGGCCGGCTCGGCGTTTTACGAGTCGTTGTTCCAGTTGGACTGGGTGCGGCTGGCGGAGGTCCGGGGTGGGCCGGTGCCGGAGGGCGTGACCGTCCTGCGTACCAGCCCCGGCACGGACGCCGAGGCGGTGCGTGCCGGGGTGAACCGGGTGTTGGCGGAACTGCAGTCGGCCGAGGGCCGGTTGGTGTTCGTCACCCGGGGTGCGGTGGCGTTGCCGGGTGAGGACGTCACCGACCTGGCGGGTGCGGCCGTGTGGGGTCTGGTGCGTTCCGCCCAGTCGGAGGACCCGGACCGTTTCGTCCTGGTCGACGCCGACACCGACGCCGACACCAACGCGGACGACGCCGTCGCTCTGGCGCTGGCGACGGGTGAGCCGCAGGTCGTGATCCGTGACGGCGCGGCCTACGGCGCCCGTCTGGCCCGTACGCCCGTGGCCGTGGAGGAGGCGCAGCCCCTGACGTTCTCCGCCGAGGGGACGGTGCTGGTGACGGGGGCGACCGGCACCCTGGGCGGTCTGTTCGCCCGGCACCTGGTGACCGAGTACGGTGTGCGTCGTCTGCTGCTGACCAGCCGTCGGGGTGAACAGGCCCCTGGGATGCGGGAGTTGGCGCAAGAGCTGTCCGCCCTGGGTGCCGAGGTGACGGTGGCGGCCTGTGACGCGGCGGACCGTGAGGCGCTGGCCGCGCTCCTGGACGGGGTCGACCTGTCGGGGGTCGTGCATGTGGCGGGTGTCCTGGACGACGGTGTGATCGCGTCCCTGACTCCGGAGCGGGTGGAGAAGGTGCTGCGTCCGAAGGTGGACGCGGCCCTGAACCTGCATGAGCTGACGGCCGGCAAGGATATGAGCGCGTTCGTCCTCTTTTCCTCCGCCGCGGGCACCCTGGGTAATCCCGGCCAGGGCAACTACGCGGCCGCGAACGCCTTCCTGGACGCTCTCGCCGCCCACCGCAAGGCGCAGGGTCTGCCCGCGCAGTCGCTGGCCTGGGGTCTGTGGGGCGGCGGCATGGCCGGTGAGCTGAGCCAGGCCGACATCGACCGGATGAACAGCACCGGTGTGCACGCGCTTACGCCCGAGCAGGGCCTGGCGTTGTTCGACACCGCGAGCGCCCTGCCTGCTCCCGCCCTCGTCCCCATCCGCCTGGACCTGAAGGCGCTGCGCTCGGCCGGTGAGGACCTGCCCGCCCTGTTCCGCGGGCTGGTCCGAGTCACCACCCGGCGCACCGCGGTGGGAGGCGGCGGCCAGGACACGGCGGTGCTCAGGCAGCGGCTTGCCGGCCTCTCTCCGGACGAGCAGGAAGCCCTGCTGCTGGACACGGTCCGCACGCACGCGGCGACGATCCTCGGACACGCGGGCGCCGATGTCATCGACCCGGACCGGGCCTTCAGCGAGCTGGGCTTCGACTCGCTCAGCGCGGTCGAGTTCCGCAACGTGCTGGGCGGCGTCAGCGGCCTGCGGCTGCCGCCCACGCTCGTCTTCGACTACCCCAACGCACGGGCGCTGGCCGACCACATGCGAGCGGAACTCGTTCCGGACTCCGGTGGCGGCGGCAACGCTGACGGGTCGGGTGAGGCGGAGATCCGCGCGGTGCTGCAGACCATTCCGCTCAGCAGGCTGCGGGACGCGGGTCTGCTGGACGCCCTGCTCGAACTCGGCGGCGTCAGCGACGTACAGACCGAACCGGACGAGGCCGGCGAGGCCTGGGAGGGATCGATCGACGACATGGACGCCGAAAGCCTCATCAGCCTGGCGCTCAGCGGCGAAACGGGAGATGTGTAATGGCCGGCTCTGACCAGAACAAGCTCGTCGACGCGCTCCGGTCGGCGCTGAAGGAGACCGAGCGGCTGCGCGCCCAGAACAAGAAGCTCACCGCCACGCTCCGCGAGCCCGTCGCCATCGTCGGGATGAGCTGCCGCTATCCGGGCGGGGTGGAGACGCCGGAGGACCTGTGGCGGCTGGTCGCCGACGGGGTGGACGCGGTCTCGGAGTTCCCGGCCGACCGCGGCTGGGACGCCGACCAGCTCTTCGACCCCGAGGGACAGCGCCCGGGCACGACCTACGTCCGTGAGGGCGGCTTCCTGCACGACGCGGCCGACTTCGACCCGTCCCTGTTCGGCATCAGCCCGAACGAGGCACTGGTCATGGATCCGCAGCAGCGGCTGCTGCTGGAGACCGCCTGGGAGGCGATCGAGCGGGCCGGCATCGACCCGGCCACGCTGAAGGGCTCGGCCACCGGCGTGTTCGCCGGGATGATGTACCACGACTACGCCGCCAACGCGAACACCGGTTCCATCGCCTCCGGCCGCGTCTCCTACGCCCTCGGCCTGGAGGGCCCGTCGGTCACCATGGACACGGCCTGCTCGTCGTCCCTCGTCGCCCTCAACTCGGCTGTGCACGCCCTGCGTTCCGGGGAGTGCAGCCTCGCCCTCGTCGGCGGGGTCTGTGTGATGGCGACACCGGAGACCTTCGTCGAGTTCAGCCGCCAGCGGGGCCTGTCCCACAGCGGCCGCTGCAAGTCGTTCGCCGCCGCCGCCGACGGCACCGCGTGGGGCGAGGGCGCGGGCATGCTGCTTGTCGAGCGGCTGTCCGACGCCCGTGCCAACGGTCACCCCGTCCTCGCCGTGGTCCGCGGCATCGCCGTCAACCAGGACGGCGCCAGCAACGGCCTGACGGCCCCCAACGGACCCTCCCAGGTCCGCGTCATCCGCCAGGCCCTCGCCAACGCCCAGCTCGCCCCCGACCACATCGACGCGGTGGAGGCGCACGGTACGGGTACCACTCTGGGTGACCCGATCGAGGCGCAGGCGCTGCTGGCGACGTACGGCAAGGATCGTCCGGAGGATCAGCCGTTGTGGCTGGGGTCGATCAAGTCGAACATGGGGCACACGCAGGCGGCGGCGGGTGTGTCGGGCATCATCAAGATGGTCGAGGCGATCCGGCACGGCGTCCTGCCCAAGACCCTCCACGTGGACGAGCCGACCCCGCAAGTCGACTGGGAGTCCGGCCAGGTGCGCCTGCTGACCGAGTCCCGTCCGTGGCCGGAGACGGGGCGTCCGCGCCGTGCGGGCATCTCCTCCTTCGGCATCAGCGGTACCAACGCCCACGTCATCATCGAACAGGCCCCCGCCGAGGAGGCCTCCGAGGAACCCGAGGGCCGGGCCCTCCCCGTCATTCCCCTCGTCATTTCCGGCAGGACGGAACAGGCCCTGCACGGCCAGGCCGAGCGCCTGCGCTCACACCTCGAGTCCCACCCTGACCTGCGTCCCTTGGACATCGCCCACTCCCTCGCCACCCGCCGTACTGCCCTGGACTTCCGGGCGGCCGTGGTGGGTGCGGACCGGGAGGAGTTGCTGGCGGGTCTGAGCGCGTTCGTGGAGGGCCGGTCGGCTGCGGGTGTGGTGCAGGGGGGTGTGCGGGGTGCTGGTCGT
>NZ_JBEPBF010000257.1:0-4757 GCF_040298985.1 Streptomyces sp. NPDC001093
TGAGTTGCCTACGTGTCACACCCAGCGTCCTACCAGATCCCGCCCCCGCACGGGACCAGAACCCGAGATTGATCACGACCTCACACAGGCCCTAGTGCCGCGTCAAGCTACGTTCGCCCTGTCGTGATGTGTCGCCCCGTTGCTGTGCCGGGAAGCACCGGACGGCCAGAATGATCACGTGGCTGAAGCACTCCACCGGAGCGATCCTGTGGACAGAGGCCGCCGCCGGCGAGCGCTCCCTGCATCTGATCTCCACCACCTGTGACCGTGCGCGGTAGTTGGCGGATGTGCACGGTTACTGGCGGAAGCGCCGAGACCATGACGTGAGCTGCGTATCCGCAGGTGGAGCGCCTCGGGCGGGCTCCGGAGCCGCCAACTACGACCTACTACGGCGACCCGCCGACGGGTCCAGGCGGGGCGTTGCGCATGCCCGTCAGGGCGGGGAGAGACGGGCACGGGCCAAAGGCTCCAGGTCCCCGTACAGAGCCGCGTGGGGTGCGATAGAGCCGGTCCAGTGAGGGGCCGCGCGGCGTGCCTGCACGGAGGGTTTGGGGTAGGCGCGTTGCGTACGGCCAATACGCTCAGGCAGAGGGCGGTGACCATGGATGAGGCTGCCCGAACCGAGACCACGCATCGGTGGTCCTCAGGCCGCTGGTGACCGCGTCGGCGGCGTACGAGGGCGGCCCCGCCGACATCGCCGCCGCCAGCCACCTCGCCCGCGGCTTCCTGGCGCGTGTGCAGGCAGAGCACGGTCTTTCGGTCTCCGGCCGGGCGATGGGCATGGTGCAGCTGATCACCAACGCCTGCGAGCACGCGCCCGGGCCGTGCCTGCTCGATCTGGAAGTGGACGGCGGCACCATCAAGATCACGGTCTGGGACAGTGAACCGGTGCCTCCGGTGGCCCAGGCCGCCGATCCCGGCCGGGTGGGCCGGCACGGCCTGGAGATCGTCGTGGCCGTGTGTCAGGAGATCGAGGTGCACCGGGAGCCGGTCGGTAAGCGCACGGTCGGGTCGGTGATGCTCGCCGACGACCCCGGCGGTGACATCTCGGGCCGCCACCGCTGAGGCCGTCAGCGGCCTCGACGACTGGTGAGGAACCGTGGTTGGCACTGAGATTGATCATGGCCGTCGCCGGTCCGTTGTGCTCCTAGGATGGGCCGGGTGATGGCAAGGACCAGTGACATCGAGAAGGCGGCCGAGGTGCTGCGCGCCGGAGGGCTGGTGGCCCTCCCGACCGAGACCGTCTACGGTCTGGGCGCCAACGCCGAGAATCCCACTGCGGTCTCGCGCATCTTCCAGGTCAAGGGACGTCCGCCCTCCCACCCGCTGATCGTCCACATCGGCGGCGCGGAGCATCTGGACGACTGGGTGAAGGACGTGCCCCAGGCGGCGCGCCTGCTGGCCGAGCACTTCTGGCCGGGCCCCCTCACGCTGGTCCTGCAGCGCGGTCGCCGGGTGCCCCTGGAGGCGACCGGCGGCTTGGAGACGGTGGCGGTGCGCGTGCCCGACCACCCCGTCGCACTGGCGCTGCTGGCGGCCTTCGGCGGCGGTGTCACGGCCCCCTCCGCCAACCGCTTCGGCCAGGTCAGCCCGACCACGGCGGACCATGTCCGTGCCGAGCTCGGCGATGGGGTCGACTTCGTGCTGGACGGCGGCCCCTGCGAGGTCGGTGTCGAGTCGACCATCGTCGACGTCACCGGCGAGATCCCGAGCATCCTCCGGCCGGGCGGGGTGACGCGCGAGGACCTCGAAGCGGTGCTGGGGCGCCCGGTCGCTGTCCCCGCCACCAGCCGCGTCCGGGTGCCGGGCCAGCATCCGTCGCACTACGCGCCGCGTGCACGGGTCGTCCTCGTCGAGCCGGAGCATGTCGTCGCCGAGGCGGAGCGGGCGCAGGAGCTGGGGCACCGGGTGGGCGTCTTTCTGCCCGCCTCCTTCGCCGGCACCCCGGTGAAGGCGCACGCCGTGGTGACGGTCCCGTCTTCGATGGGCGCCTACGCCCGCGGGCTGTACGGGTTCCTGCGTGAGCTGGACCAGCAGGGGTGCGACCTCATCGTGGCCTCGTTGCCGGTGGAGGAGGGGCTGGGACTGGCGATCGCCAACCGGCTGCGCCGCGCCGCGGGGCCCCGGCCCACCGTGTGACCGGCACCGACGCCGTGCCTTTACTGCTCCCGGGGACGGGGGCCGGGCGGATGCGTGACGGGGTCGGCCGGGCGCCCACCGCTCTGGCAGTCCAGGCACAGCTCGTGCCGCCCCTCGTCGGTGACGACCGTTCCCCATCCCCGGCACACCTCGCAGCCCGCGGCCCGCGCCAGGTCGGCGCGGGGGACGGTGCCGGGCGCGTATTCGGCTCCGTGAGCCATCGGGCGCCCCCTCCCGTGGATGATCAAGCGGTGAACCCGATGGGTTCCTCCTCCACGTATATAGGCGTGTCCTGCGGCCGCGGCAATTCACGCTGAGCAGCCACGGCCGGGGCGGTCAGGACGCGGCGGGGACTGTGGCGTCGAGGCCGCGGGCGGCGACGAGCTGCGCGCTGCCGTCGGCCAGGCGGTAGCGCAGGCCCACCACGGCGGCCTGCCCGGCGGCGACCTTGTCGGCGAGGACCCGGGAGCGGTCCAGGAGCAGGTCCGCGGTGTGCCTTATGTGCTCGGCGAGGATCTGATCGGGCTCGACCTGTCCGGCGGCCCGCGCGGCCAGCACGCTGGGGGTCACCCGCTCCACGACGTCCCGGACGTACCCGGCCGGTGTCATGCCGTTCTCCAGGGCAGCGCACGCGGCGCCGACCGCGCCGCACGAGTCGTGGCCGAGGACCACGACCAGCGGGCAGCCCAGCACGTCCACGCCGAACTCGATGCTGCCCAGCACCTCCGGGCCCATGACGTGGCCTGCGGTGCGTACCACGAACAGGTCGCCCAGGCCGCGGTCGAAGATGATCTCGGCGGCCAGCCGGGAGTCGGAGCACCCGAACAGCACGGCGAAGGGCTGCTGGGACGGGGCGGTCTCGGCGCGGCGGGCGGCGTCCTGGTTGGGGTGCTCAGGGGTACCGGCGACGAAGCGCCGGTTGCCGGCCAGCAGCAGCTCGAAGGCGTCGCGGGGCGTCGGGGTGTGGATCTCTGTCATGGCCGCAGCCTACGAGCCGGACCGTTCGTTGGCAGTGCGTGGATGCTCACAATGGCGGCGATGCGCAGCCCCTTGCGGCCTCGCTGGAGGTGTACTGGCTCCCGCCCTGGCCGGACCGTCACAACGATGCCGGCGCGCATGAACGCGCGACGGACCGGCTGGCGTCGGGGAACGGACGGGCGGTGATAGTCGCCATCGCGGTGGCCACCGTGCTCCTCGCGGTGGTCTCCGTCGTGGTGCGTGACCTGCCCAGGTGAGCCTCTATGAGCTGTTCGGGGAACCGATGGTGCGCAGCTGGCGTGCCGCAGCCGGCCGCCACCGAATGGGCCGCGGGATGACCACCCGGACGGGCGGTGCGGCGGGACCGATTCTCCGGCGGCGCCCGCACCTCCCGCGGAGTGTGCGGATCCTGCGGGACCGCCCACCCGGCTGCATCGTTCTCCCAGCGGTGCAGCCGCCCCGTGCCCGTGCGCCTCGTGCGCAGAGGTGCCGGCCGTGGGGGTTGCGTGCGCGTCAGGGTGCGGGAGGGACGGCGCGGGCCAGGGGTTCCAGGTTGCCGTAAAGGGCGGCGTGGAGTGCGGCCGCGAGTTCACGGGCGCGTTCTTCGCTACGCACGCCGTGCATCATGAAGTAGACCGGCCCTGTGTAGGCGTCCAGGTCGACCTCATGGCTGTGGATCAGGCGGCTGATCGCGTCCCGGATTGCCTCGTTGACGGTATCGGCGACCGCGTCGCCGGAGCCGGCGGTGAGGGTGTCCGCCTTCACGGTCCACCGCTGGCGCTTTTCGGATTCGATGGCGACGAATACGGCGTTGTGCGCCATGGCGTCGCGGTAGACGTCGTGGAAGGCGTCGGTGCCGGTGGCATCCGGGATGAGGTGCGCGGGGCAGGGAACCGGCAGAGGCTGCACCAGAGCATTCTGCCAACACGTGAGACCTCTGCGCACCCGCCACGCGACGGCGGGTCAGGTTGAGTGATCAGCAGATGGCCGGGGCGCTGCGGCGCGTGGTGGTGACGGCGAGCGGGCGCCGCCTTCACGCCTCGCGGCGTCCGCTGACACGCCCTTGGATGCCGGGCGGGCGCGGGTGCAGGCTCTGCCCACTGCGCTCACGAGCGCTTCATCCGGCCCATGAGCGGTGTCAGTTGGCCTTTCTGCGCGGTGCTGTTGGCCCGCAGGGTAGCGGTCGGTTCTCCCACCTGCGGGAATTTGCGGGAAGTGGTATGGGGTGCTGCTTGCTCGGGCTGTGCTGGGTGCATGAAGGCTCCCGTTCGTACGGCTGCTGCGGAGTCGGCACCGGTGTGGTCGCCCAGCTGCACTCTGGATGACCTCGCCACCTGCTACGCCGTCGATGCGGAGGCGGCTGCTCGTCTGGATACGGGCTCGGGCTGGGGGCGGCGATGGACAGCGTTGTGGAAGGTGTCTGAGGCTGAGGTGATCTGTCCGGTCCAGGATCTGGCGGGCTTTCCCGCGCTCTCCGAGTTGGGCGATCGCCCGCAGACGAGTGGGCACGGTCCTGGCTCCGGACGAAAGCCCGCAGCGCCTAGATGTATTGATCACGAGCGTTGTTGACAGCCGCAGGGCTTGATCATGGCGAAGACCTCCGGTGTGGTGGAGCTGTCTAGGACTGCACCGCACGGAGG
>NZ_JBEPBF010000258.1:0-4741 GCF_040298985.1 Streptomyces sp. NPDC001093
CCGAGTAGTCCTTCATCGCCATCGGCGGTCTTCTCGCTTCCTCCGGATCAAGCAGATCCAGTATCAGCGTGTCCACCACTCAGGGGGAGGCTCCGCTCGCTGATGCGATTGACCAGGTCGTGGTTGCCTAGCTGTTCGACCTGTTGGCCCAGATGAATGCGGGCTTGTTGCCGTAGCTGTCCGTTCTCGGTTCGGAGCTGTTTGATCTCCTGTCGGGCGAGAAGCAGGTCGGTCTGCTCGCTGGCGGTGGAGACCTTCCGCCCGCTCCGCTGGTCCTGGTGGCCTTGGGCAGCCTGTCGGGCTCGTGCCTGATCGATGCGTTCGCGCAGGCCAGGAGCATAGACGAGCCAGCTGGAGACGCCGGCTTCGCGGGCGACCGCGGCGAAGGTGATCCGGCGGTTGTCGCGGAGCATGTCCTGGACGGCCTTGAGGACGCGTCCCCGTTTGTCGGCACTGTCCCGTTGACGTGCGGCTTTGAGGATGTCTGCGGGTGTCCTGGAGGGCTTCTCGGATGTCTCAGCAGGCATCCGGGGCGTCCTTGCGGATCACGGTCAGCGGCAGCAGCTTGTGGTCCCGGGTCGCGCGAACCTTCCGCAGGACCGCGCTGGCCTCCTCGATCTCCTCGCGTTCGTCCTGGGGGAGCTTGCTGAGCCGGTTGCGCATGGTGTCGGCGACGGTCGTGAAGGCGGTGATCTGGTCGGTGAGGTTGCGGACGACGAAGTCGTCGGCGTCCATGGCCGTGGCGGTCTCGCGGTCGGCCCGCAGGTCGTTGACGTGTTCCTCGATCGCGGGCAGATAGGACGGGTCGGGGCGATAGAAGCCGCAACCGGCGCATTGGAAACGGATCGGGCAGGCTTTGCCGCCGGCCTTGACGTTGCCGGGCTCGCGGCAGTTGCCGAACGGGACGGCGACCGATTGCGCTTCGTAGTCGGTGGTGCTGGTGAACGGTGCCGGCCGTCCGGAACGGTCGATGGTGTGCTGCCGCATGGTCGTGATCGCTTCGCGTTTCCGCTTCAGGGACACCTGGTAGTACGACATCGTGGTGACGATCGACCGGTGGTCCATGAGCTCTTTGAGCACGTCAACGGGGACGCCGGCGTCGGCGTGACGCTGGGCATAGGCGTGCCGGAACGCGTAGAGGAAGATCAGCGAGCGGTCGAACGGCAGCCTGTTGCCGTGCTCGTCCAGTTCGTCGCTCAGCAGTACCGGGATGGCCGCGACCCAGTCCCGCATCGCGTTGGCCAGGTTGGACCCCATGTGCGCGATCCCGCTGCGGCCGGTGATCGACGGGAACAGGTACTTCTGGCTGCGGGAGGGAACCTCCAGCTCCCGTCGACGGGTCTGCCAGGTCCTGATCACCGCGGCGGTTTCGCGGGTGATCGGCAGCTTGCGGCCGTAGCGGCGCTTCTTGACGTTGTCCCAGATCAGGGTGTCTTCGTCCCCGCGGGTCTCCAGGCACTTCAGCCGCAGGCTGGCGACCTCGACGGGACGGCGGCCGGTATCACGCAGGACCAAGTAGGCCGTCTGCATCATCAGCTCGACGTCGGCCGGTTCCATCTCGCCGTAGGGGAAGCCGGCTCCCATCAGGGCGAGGTGGGCATCGAGCTGGGCGATGACGGGCTCAGGGACGGCTCGGCCGGCAGCATCCTCGCTCGTCTCCTCGGGCGGCAGGACCAGTGTCTTGTCCCGGTCGAAGCTGCCGGGCATGCCGGTCAGCATGTCCGTCTTGCGGCCGAAGTCGACGATCTCCATGAAGCTGCCGAACGACTGCTGGCGGTGGTTCCGGCTGGCGAGTTCGTCATCGGTGGTGCGTCGGATGCGGCTCATCGCGGTGAAGACTGCCTGCATGTCGGCGAACCGCAGTTTCGTGTAGTCCTGGCCCCCGCCGGGCCGTGCATGCAGTGCATCGGAAGCGACGACGCAAGCAGCGAACACCTGCTTGAACTTGCCGCTGTCCAAGCTGACCGTGGTGGCCCATGTCTTGATCACTTCCCGGAGCCACGGCTGTCGGATGGCGGAAGCGTCGACCTGTCCCGGGCGGCTGCGGCGCCCGCCCAGCGCCGGGGACCGCAGATTCATCCAGCCCAGGTCCCAGGTGTCGGCATCGGTGGGCGTCAGGCCGCGGAACGACAGAGAGGCTCGGCGCAGACTTCGGACGGTCTCGCGGATCAAGGCCGCGAGGTTGTGGTGCTGGTAGATCCCTTCGATGAAGGACGCGACGTCCACCGTCAGCAGGCTCGGGACGCCCTCCAGCCGACGGGTCAGATGGCGGGTGGCCATCGGCTCGATGATGCCGCCGCGGGCATCCCGTTGCTGCAGTGCGTAGAGAAGCTCCCAGCGGACAGGGTCCTCCAGGTCCCGCATGGTGAACTGGTGGGTGAGCAGACGTGTGGCCGCTTGCCGGGCCCATTGCTCGGGGTCGCGGGTCGCGCCCGCCCTCTTGTCACGGTCCCACCGCTGGACGTGCGTGCCGCAGAGTCCCGCGACCACTCGCGAGGGCCAGATCAGGACCGCAGATAACCGTCGTGGTCGTCGCCTACATCGAGGTCTAGCGCGACCAGGCCGGGGCGCCCGCAGCGGCCTTGCACCCTTGCACCCATCCCGCGCGTCGGCCGCCCCGGACCTCACAGCCGACGACTCGGCCCCGCAACGGCACTGCAACATCCAGGTGCAACAGAGACCGCGTTGCGGCTCCGACCTGCGGCAACACCCCACGCAGGCGGGACGGGGGGCTTGTTGCGCTCCGCGTTGCAAACCCCGGTCGGACCCGGCACACGGGTCAGCCCGGCACGGCCTTGCACCCCATTAGTAGGTCGTACAGGTAGTACCTATGTGCGGGTTGTAGATCCTTCCCCCAGAGAGCAGCAGAAGCTCGCTGCGCGGGCATCCCCATCTGCCCCTCACCTGTACCGGCCTCGGGACATCGGTACAGCCGTTGGCGCTGAGATCGATCATGGGGCCTAGCTGCGGATATCCGTGTTCGGGTGAGGCTGGGCCTGGAGGCGTTCGCGGAGGTCGATCTCCTCGGGGGTGAGCAGGTCCCCGGGCCGGCGGATGCGGACGGGCTTGGGCCGCAGCGGCAGGCCGTCGTCCGCTGCAGCGGCCTCGGCTTCCGCGAGGGCCCGGTAGAGCGAGGCGACCGACGGGTTCTTGCTGGGGGGCTCGCAGAACTCTCACAGATGGTCGTTTATGAGAGACCCGAACTGGAACTGGCGCTACCGCTAACCACGGTTTCGGTGTTCCTCGAGTCCGGTAGACGACACGCACGAGCCCGCCACCGCAGTGGCGGGCTCGTGCCTGTTCGACGTCTTATGACCGTTGGACCAACTGAGGGAACGGCGAGAATCGACCGGAACGCCCTCCGGTCGGTAGCGGCTGGTGACGTGATGATCACTGCACAGCCCACCACCCGGGGAGAACACCCGATGAGCGACACCAGAGTCCCCCTGAAGCAGCGAGTCGGCCGGTACGGTGCCTGGAGCATCGAACTGCGCTCGGAGGACCCGGCCCGGCGCGGCGAACTGGACGAGGCCGCGGCCGAACTGGAGGAACTCGGGTACGGCGCCATCTGGCTCGGCAACAACAGCACCGCCGACCACGCCGCCCCGCTGATCGGGGCGACGCGCCGCATCGTCGTCGGCACCAGCGTCCTGAACATCTGGCAGCAGGAGGCCGCCACGACCGCGGCCGGCTTCACCGAGGTGGAATCGGCGCACCCCGGCCGCTACCTGGTGGGTCTCGGCGTGAGCCACGGCCCGCTGGTGAAGGACTACAGCCACCCGTACGCGGCGATGACCGGCTACCTCGACGAGCTGGACGAGGCCGGCGTCGCCGCCGACAGCAGGGTGCTGGCCGCGCTGGGCCCGAAGATGCTGAAGCTGTCCGGCGAGCGGGCGGCCGGCGCCATCCCCTACCTGGTCACGCCCGAACACACCGCCCAGGCCCGCGAGATCCTCGGCGAGGGCCCGCTGCTCGCCCCGGAGCTGAAGGTGGTCCTGGAGACCGACCCGGCCAGGGCCCGCGCCCTGGCCCGCGACGCCCTCGCCATGTACCTCACCCTGCCGAACTACACCAACAACTTTCTGCGGCACGGCTTCACCGAGGCCGACCTGGCCGAGGGCGGCAGCGACCGCCTGATCGACGCGGTCTTCGCCTGGGGCGACGAGAACCGCATCCGCGACCGCATCGACACCTTCCACCAGGCAGGCGGGGACCACGTGGCCCTCCAGGTGCTCACCGGCACCCACAGGGACAAGCTCCCGAGGGAGGAATGGCGCAGGCTCGCTTCTCTATGGGGATAACGGCCTCCTCTCGAAACCCGCACGTTGTGCGAGGCACTTCCGAGAGAGGCGATTGCGAACGCTGGGGTGCACATGACGTCCATTTCCCCTCATCGGGAGCCGATCCGCGTCGGTGTCGTGGGTCTGAGCGCGAGCGGCGGGTGGGCGGCCGCTGCCCATGCGCCGGCGCTGGCCGGGCTCGACGGATACGCGTTGCGGGCGCTGAGCGCCAGCAGCGCCGAATCGGCGCGTGCGGCCGGCGAGAAGTATGCGGTGCCGTTCGCCTTCGGCAGCGCGGAGGAGCTGGCCCGCAGTGAGGAAGTCGATCTCGTGGTGGTGACGGTGAAGGTTCCGCACCACCTGGAACTCATCCGGCCCGCGCTGGAAGCGGGGAAGATGGTGTTCAGCGAGTGGCCGCTCGGTGCCGACCTCGCGCAGGCCGAGGAGTTGGCCGGCCTCGC
>NZ_JBEPBF010000259.1:0-4705 GCF_040298985.1 Streptomyces sp. NPDC001093
GGGGGCCTCAGAAGATGCTCTTGAAACCCCGACGGTGCCTCCGCGCACCCCGAGACCGCCGGGCAGGCCGAGCCGCTGCCGTCCCACGTGTCGCTGCAGGGGCACCCGGCCCAGCCGCTCGGGCAGTTCGTCCAGGTCGAGGGCCAGGTGCCCACGACCCCGCACCTGGCGCCGACCCCGCCGCAGCCCCTGGTCCTCCCCACCGAGGAGGCGCAGGAGCCGGTGGCCATGGTGCCCGCGCCGCGCGAGGGCGAACCCGCACCCGCGCCGGCCCCCGATGTCGTACAGCACGCGGAGGACCTGCAGACCAGGGCCGCCGACCAGGAGGAAGAGAGTACGGCCGCCGTGGCGGAAGCACGACAGTCCACCGGCCCGGCCGCGCCCGGCTACGACGACGCCGAGCGCGAGGCCGTCCTGAAGGTCATGCGCGAGCGCCGCGACATCCGCAACGGCTTCCGCGACGACCCGATCCCGCACGAGGTGCTGCTCCGCGTCCTGGAGGCCGCCCACACGGCGCCCTCCGTGGGGCACTCGCAGCCCTGGGACTTCGTCGTCATCCGCTCCGCCGACACCCGGCGGACCATGCACGAACTGGCGATGCGTCAGCGTGAGGCCTACGCCAAGTCGCTGCCGAAGGGCCGGGCCAAGCAGTTCAAGGAACTGAAGATCGAGGCCATCCTCGACACCCCGGTCAACATCGTCGTCACCGCCGACCCCACCCGCGGCGGCCGGCACACCCTCGGCCGGCACACCCAGCCGCAGATGGCGCCGTACTCCGCCGCTCTCGCCGTCGAGAACCTCTGGCTCGCCGCCCGCGCCGAAGGCCTCGGCGTCGGCTGGGTCAGCTTCTTCGACGAGCGTGAGATGGTCCGTGCCCTCGGCCTGCCCGAGCACCTGGAGGTCATCGCCTACCTCTGCGTCGGGTATGTCGACGAATTCCCGGACGAGCCCGAGCTGATGCAGGCCGGCTGGTCCAAGCGGCGCCCCTTGTCCTGGGTGGTGCACGAGGAGACGTACGGCCGCCGCGCCCTGCCCGGAGAGGAACCCCACGACCTGCTTGCCGAGACCGTCGCACAGATCCGCCCGCTCGACGCCAAGGCCCTCGGCGAGGCCTGGGAGCGCCAGAAGCGCATGACCAAGCCGGCCGGCGCACTCGGCATGCTGGAGATCATCTCCGCGCAGTTGTCCGGGCTGTCCCGGCAGTGCCCGCCGCCGATCCCGGAGCCCGCCGCCGTCGCCATCTTCGCCGGTGACCACGGCGTGCACGCCCAGGGCGTCACCCCCTGGCCGCAGGAGGTCACCGCCCAGATGGTGGCCAACTTCCTGGGCGGGGGAGCGGTCTGCAACGCCTTCGCGAGCCAGGTCGGTGCCGAGGTCTGCGTCGTGGACGTCGGTGTCGCCGCCGACCTCCCGGCCACCCCCGGCCTGCTGCCCCGCAAGATCCGCGGCGGCACGTCCGACATGACCACCGGACCCGCGATGACCCGCGAGGAGGCCAAGGCGGCCATCGAGGTCGGCATCGAGACCGCCCGCGACCTGGTGGCGGCCGGCAACAAGGCGCTGCTCACCGGTGAGATGGGCATCGCCAACACCACGGCTTCGGCCGCCCTCATCTCGGTGTTCACGGGTGCCGACCCGGCCGAGGTGACCGGTCGCGGCACGGGCATCAACGACGAGACCCTGGCCCGCAAGACCGAGGTCGTCCGCCGCGCCCTGGAACTCCACCAGCCGGACCCGGCCGACCCGATCGGTGTCCTCGCCGCGATCGGTGGCTTCGAGCACGCGGCGCTGGTCGGCCTGCTCCTCGGCGGCGCCTCCCTGCGTACGCCGGTGATCCTGGACGGCGTCAGCGCCGGCGCCGCGGCCCTGGTCGCCCGTGCGATCGCCCCCGAGGTGCTGGCGGCCTGCATCGCGGGCCACCGCAGCGCCGAGCCCGGCCATGTGGCCGCCCTGAACAAGCTGGGCCTGCGCCCGCTGGTCGACCTCGATCTGCGCCTGGGCGAGGGCACGGGCGCGCTGCTGGCGCTTCCGCTGGTGCAGAGCACGGCGCGGGCGATGCACGAGGTGGCGACGTTCGATTCGGCGGGGGTCACCGAGAAGTAGGCGACACGGCCTGGGCGGTCCGGTGTTCAGCTGCCGGACCACCCGGTGCCCCCTGCCCTGCGCATAGCTAAAATCGCACGTCAGGGCCGCTCCGAAGGTGCAGCGCGCCCCGCGCCCCACCGCACAACTGCACGAGGAGCCGCCGCCATGGCCGAACACCCCGCCTACCCCGTAGGCCTCCGCCTCTCCGGCCGCCGCGTGGTCGTCCTCGGCGGCGGTCAGGTCGCCCAGCGCCGCCTCCCCGCACTGATCGCGGCAGGCGCGGACATCGTGCTCGTGTCCCCCGAGGCGACCCCCTCGGTCGAGGCCATGGCGGACGCGGGCGAGATCACTTGGGAGCGGCGCCCCTACACGGACGGCGACCTCGCCGACGCCTGGTACGCCCTCATCGCCACCAGCGACCCCGAGACCAACACCGCCGCCTCCGCCGAAGCGGAGCGCCACCGCGTCTGGTGCGTGCGCTCGGACGACGCCGACCAGGCCACCGCCTGGACCCCGGCCACCGGTCACAGCGAGGGCGTCACCGTCGCCGTACTGACCACGGACGCGCGCGGCCGCGACCCGCGCCACACCGCCGCCATCCGGGACGCGGTGGTGGAGGGCCTGCGCGACGGCACCCTGGTGGCGCCCCACCACCGCACCCGCACCCCCGGCGTCGCCCTGGTCGGCGGCGGCCCCGGCGACCCGGACCTGATCACGGTCCGCGGGCGCCGGCTGCTCGCCGCGGCGGACGTCGTCATCGCCGACCGGCTCGGACCGCGCGACCTGCTCGCCGAACTCCCGCCGCACGTCGAGGTGATCGACGCGGCGAAGATCCCGTACGGCCGGTTCATGGCCCAGGAGGCCATCAACAACGCGCTCATCGAGCACGCCAAGCAGGGCAAGTCGGTCGTACGGCTCAAGGGCGGCGACCCGTTCGTGTTCGGCCGGGGCATGGAGGAGGTCCAGGCGCTCTCCGAGGCCGGCATCCCCTGCACCGTCGTCCCCGGCATCTCCAGCTCGATCTCCGTGCCCGGCGCGGCCGGCATCCCGGTCACCCACCGGGGCGTGGCGCACGAGTTCACGGTCGTCAGCGGCCATGTCGCCCCCGACGACGAGCGCTCGCTGGTCGACTGGCCGTCGCTGGCGAAGCTGACCGGCACGCTCGTGATCCTGATGGGCGTCGACAAGATCGGGAAGATCGCCGAGACGCTCGTGGCGCACGGCAGGTCCCCGGACACCCCGGTCGCGCTGGTGCAGGAGGGGACGACGGCCGCGCAGCGCCGCGTCGACGCCACCCTGGCCACGGTCGCCGAGACGGTGCGGACCGAGGAGGTCAGGCCCCCGGCGGTCATCGTCATCGGCGAGGTCGTGACGGTCGGCCCGCAGCCCGCCGCCTGATCATCCACCGCTTGATCACGCGTAACCCGGGGTAACCTACCCGTTCCCAGCCGTTGGCAGCACACCCAGGACAAGGCAGTATCACCCTGTGGCCGATCTCATCACCGTCGAGGATCCCGACGACCCGCGCCTGCGCGACTACACAGGCCTGACCGACGTCGAGCTGCGCCGCAAGCGCGAACCCGCCGAGGGCCTGTTCATCGCGGAGGGCGAGAAGGTCATCCGCAGGGCCAAGGAAGCGGGCTACGAGATGCGCTCCATGCTGCTCTCGGCCAAGTGGATCGACGTCATGCGCGACGTCATCGACGAACTGCCCGCCCCGGTCTACGCCGTGAGCCCCGAACTCGCCGAGCAGGTCACCGGCTACCACGTGCACCGCGGCGCGCTCGCCTCCATGCAGCGCAAGCCGCTGCCCACGGCCGGCGAACTGCTGCGCTCCGCACGCCGGGTCGTGGTCATGGAGTCGGTCAACGACCACACCAACATCGGCGCCATCTTCCGCTCGGCCGCCGCCCTCGGCATGGACGCGGTCCTGCTGTCGCCCGACTGCGCCGACCCGCTGTACCGCCGGAGCGTCAAGGTCTCCATGGGCGCGGTGTTCTCCGTGCCGTACGCCCGGCTGGAGACCTGGCCGAAGGGGCTGGAGTCGGTCCGGGAGGCCGGCTTCACCCTGCTGGCGCTCACCCCGGACGACAAGGCCCGCACCCTGGACGAGGCCGCCCCGCACCGGATGGACCGGGTGGCCCTGATGCTGGGCGCCGAGGGCGACGGACTGTCCACCCAGGCCCTGGTCGCCGCCGACGAATGGGTCCGCATCCCGATGTCCCACGGCGTCGACTCGCTCAACGTGGGCGCGGCCGCGGCGGTCGCCTTCTACGCGGTGACCAGCGGCCGCCCGGAGGCCTGACCTTCGGCGCCTTCGCTCCGGCCCTCCCCGGCCGGGGTCCCGGAGCGCGCCTCAGCTCCCGGAAACCCGGCCCGGTGCCGACCCGTACCGGTCGGACATCGCCCCCTCGGTGTCCGCCGGCGGACGGCTCGGCTGTGCGTACCGCTGGCGCCGGCCGCCGTCGTCGCCGAGGCCGCGGGCCGGGCCCTGGCAGCCCTGGGCCACCGCGATGCCGAGCGCCACGAGCAGCGTCACCACGACGAACACGAACAGCCGCTGGCGCAGCAGCCGGGGATTGGCAGGCCGCAGCCCGGTGCCCGTCGTACGCTGCGCCGG
>NZ_JBEPBF010000260.1:0-4670 GCF_040298985.1 Streptomyces sp. NPDC001093
TCCTGCACACCTACAACCACCACCGCTGCCACACCGCACTCGGCGGCCAACCACCGATCAGCCGCGTCAACAACGCTTCAGGTCAATACACCTAGATGTTGCTGGCCATGACGTTGGTAATGCTCCTGCGGAGGCGTGAGGCTGGAGGACGGTTGTCGGCTGTGGTGTGGGGCTGGTGGTAGTTGTAATGGACGTTCCAGACCGCGATCGCCCGGGCCCGTTCCTCCTCCGAGACCCAGTGACGGGCGTAGAGCAGCTCTTCGGCGAGGATGCGCTGGTACCGCTCGACCTTGCCGTTGTGCCGGGGCGTGTAGGGCCTGGTCCGCTGGTGGTGGGAGGCTCGGGAGGTCAGGGAGCGCGTGAAGAACGCGGCGCGGTAGTTGGCGCCGTTGTCGGCCAGGCGTTCCAGCCACCGGCCCACGGTGCGTTCGCTGATCCGCACACCCTGGCCCGTGAGTTCGAGCGTGATCCTGCGAGCGGACCACTTGTGATTCCGCCGCAGTCGCTCGATCCGTTCGACGATCTCGGGCGGGGTCTGGGTCGGTGAGGGGTGCGGAACACTGGAGCGGTCCCTCAGCCCTGTCTCGCCGTAGGTGTCGTACCGGTTCCGCCACTTGGACAGGCAGGCCCGGGAGACGCTGGCCTCGGCGGCGACGTGAGCAATCGGACGGGTGCGGCAGCGTTCGATGAGCCTGCGGCGTCCCTCGACGGTCAATGGGGCGTTTGCATGCGTCACCGGAGCACCTCGCTGCCCCGGCCGGCCACGACTACTGTGCGCAAGGGGACCGCGATGAGCAGCCCGACCGCGACGAGAAGCCCACTCACCCACAACGGCCCGAGGTCCCCGACCGCAGTGGTCAGGGTGGTTGCGGCGATGAGCGGTCCGACGGCGGCGCCGATGTTGAGTGCCGCGGTCGCGTAGGAGCCAGCCATGGTGGGGGCCCCGGCCGCCTCGTAGAGGATCCGCGTGATCAGGGTGCTGCCCACCGCGAACGACAGCGCACCCTGGACGAACACGAGAACGAGCAGTGCGACCGGCCGGTCAGCCAGCACCGCCAAGGCAGGCCAGCCGATGAGCAGTAGCGGGCCGCCAGCGGCGAGGACCAGGCCGGGGTGCTGGTCGGACAGCCGTCCGGCGACGGTGACGCCGATGAACGAGCCGACGCCAAAAAGCACCAGGGCGACGGAGATCCACAGCTCGCCCAGCCCGGCGGTGCCGGTCACGACCGGGGCAAGGAACGTGATGCCGGCGAAGGTCGCCGCGTTCACCAGCGCGCCGAGCAGCACGACCACGAGCAACCGCAGACCCCCAAGCTGTGCGAGCTCCGCTCGCAGGGGCGGCCCCTCAGCTGCGCCCTTCTGTCCACGGCGCGCCGGGATGCCGGTGAGGACGCCGATGGCTGCGGGCAGGCAGAGCGCGGCGACGGCCCAGAACGTGGCCCGCCAGCCGAGCTGGGTGCCCAGCACCGATCCCCCGGGGACGCCGGCGACCATGGCCACCGTGGTGCCCGACAGCAGCACGGCGAGCGCGCGCCCCTTCTGGTCCGTAGGGACCAGTGTGGCGGCGATCGTCAGAGCGACGGCGAGGAACCCGGCGTTCGCGAGTGCCGCGATGACCCGGGTCGCGAACAGGACCGCGAAGCTATCGGTGGCGGCGCCCAAGACGTGGGCTGACAGGAACACGAGGACGAACCCGAGCAGGCTCGATCGTCCGGGCAGCTTGCGGGCAAGTGCGGCCATGAGCGGGGCACCGACGATCATGCCGATCGCGTACGCCGAGGTGAGCGTGCCCGCTGTCCCGACGGTGACGCCGAGGCCTGAGGCGATGTCCGGCAGGAGGCCGGCGAGCATGAACTCTGAGGTGCCCATGGCGAAGACCGCCAGGGCAAGCAGGTACAGCGGAAAAGGCATCGAGTGGCTCCGAGGTGAGGAGAGGCACGAGAAGGTCATCTCGTCACCGCGGCCAGCCCCAAGGGCGCACTTGTCCGACCGCAGAACGCGGCGCGACAACAGGCTGTGAGCTCAGTGGTTCAGGGGGCTGACGGCGTGACCGAAAGCCCCCAACCTGTCTGACTCAGGACTCGACATGGTCCGCACGCTACCCGACCGAAGCCTGCCGAGGCACCCCGGTTTCACTGGCGTCGACCGGTGCCACCAACGTCATGTCCCGCAACACCTAGAGGGTGTCCGGTGGGTCGACTGCTCAACTGGCCTTTGTACTGCGCGAATCGAGGTTGTCACCGGTTCGGTGGAACCGGGTGCCTGAGTCGTTTGTACCGGGCCGAGCCGGAGATCTTCTCCCGTGCGGCCGGCGCTCCTCGGGCAGTTCTGCCCACTGGCTCCGCCGGTTCGAGATCACCATCCATGGGAGGGAATGCGTATCCGTACGACCGTCGCCGCCTGCACTCCGGCTGCGGCAGCCATCCTCGGAAGCTCCGGGGCTGCCTTCGCCGACGCCGGGGCCAAAGGGGCAGTGGTGGGCTCGCCCGGCGTCGTCTCCGGCAATGTGATCCAGGTGCCGATCCAGGTGCCGATCAACGTGTGCGGCAACACCATCGACATCGTCGGCCTGCTGAACCCGGCGAGCGGCAACGTCTGCGTCATCGACTGACGCGGGACCGCCCGGAGCAGCTTCGGGGCGGGCGCTCCCGGCACGGATCGGGTCGCCCGCCGAACGGGTCATTGGATGGACCGGACGGATGCGTGGCCAAACCGAAGCTCCGTCCGGCTCCGCAGGGCTGGAGCGTGTCCGGTGGGCAAGTACCCGCTCCACCGGACACACCTTAGGGGCTCAGCCAGCATCAAGGCCGGAAGCCCTTCAAGCGGAGATCCCTGAGACGTCACCTGAGCTCGATGGGATCCGGAAGGTCGGGAATCACACCGTCTGCTGCGGTCTCCGGCTCACCGGTGCGCTCATCCTGCTCGCTCGTGGCGGTCGGCTCTTCTTCAGGAGTGTTGGTCATGCATGGCTCACTTCTCGGGTGTCCGGGCAACGCGGGTGCGCCGCTCGGCGCGGCGGTCGCGATCACCCTCTCCTAGGCCGTGTCCGATGGGTCGCGTGACCCGCCCCCTGGTGGATCGTTTCGGTCGTTGTGGGCCGGGGTGATCTTTCGGATGACGAATGGGCTCGGCTGGAACCACATCTGCCGAGGAGGGCGGGACGGGGTGGACGATGGCAGTGCCACCGCCGGGTGATCAACGGGGCCGGTTCCGGCAGCGGACTGGCCCGCCGTGGCGGGATGTGCCGTCCCGTTTCGGGAAATGGAAGGCGGTTCATGACCGTCATCGCAGGTGGTCAGCAGACGGCACGTGGGAGAGGATCCTGCGGGCCGTCCAGGCCGACGCCGATGCCGAGGGCCGGATCGACTGGAGCATGGTCAGCGTGGACTCCACCTCCTGCCGGGCTCACCAGCATGCGGCAGGTGCTCACTCCCGCCCACCGAGCGTTCCCGGCAGACGAAGCACGCCGGTCCGGCACCGGACAGACGAGGCCTTGGGTCGTTCCAGAGGCGGCCTGACCTGCAAGATTCATGTGGCGGGCGAGGGTGGACGTCGCCCCCTCGCCTTCGTCATCACTCCCGGCCAGTGGGGCGATGCCCCACAATTGATCCCCGTACTGGAACAGATCCGGGTTCCGCGGCCGACCGGCGGACACCCACGCACTCGGTCCGATCACCTTGGCGGCGACAAAGCCTATTCGTCGCGCCGCAACCGTCGCTATCTGCGACGCCAGATCAAGCACACGATCCCGGAGCCCAGGGACCAGCGTGCCAACCGTCGGCGGCGCGGCAGTAAGGGCGGCCGTCCGACCGGGTTCGACAGAGAGATCTACCGGCGCCGCAACGAAGTGGAACGGACGATCAACCGGCTAAAGATCTTCCGTGCGGTCGCGACTCGTTACGACAAGAGAGCCTACGTCTTTCACGGGACGGTCACCGTCGCCTCGATCCGGCTCTGGCTGCGTACGTAGGTTCGCTCGGGCCTACTCCAGCATGCGTTCGGCGTCATCCGGGACCCAGGGGAAGGGGACGTTGGGCCATCGCGCGGCGGCCCACGCGTCGAGATCGACGGCGAGCACGGCGTCGATGAAGACCTGCGGCGGTCGGTAACCATGATCGGTGACGTAGTGCGTGATCAGGAACGGAGCGGCATAGGCGACCCCAGGCTCGCCCGGGATCCGAACCTCCCCGTTCCCTTCCGGAGCCTTCTCCTCAAGGCACAGGTCGCATTCGTGCACCCCGAGACAGACATTCATCCACTGGACCTGCTGAACAGCCTTCAGCTTCTCCACAAACGCGGTGGGGACCGGTCCCGTCGAGTACGGCTTGCCGGCTTCCAACCACCCAACGCTCAGGCGGGTGTACGCCGGGCGGTACCAGAGCGCGTAGAAGCCCGACTCCCTGTCCGTGAACGCATCCTCGTCCTGGTAGTCGTACTCGCTGAGATCTTCGTAGAACACCCGCACATCATCGCCGCACCGCTTCCTTGACGCCCAAGCGAGCCACGACCCATCGGACAGGGCCTAACGCAGCGAGTCACAAGCATCACATTCAGGACTTGGCCTGCATCCTTCGGTGAACCGCTCCGGGATCTGTGGAGGCTCTATGCGTTGACTCCAGCCGCCGGTTGGGGCTGGCGTTGAGCGTAGTGGTTGGTTTCGTGCTCGTGGG
>NZ_JBEPBF010000261.1:0-4531 GCF_040298985.1 Streptomyces sp. NPDC001093
AGCACCGCGCAGAACCCGAAGAAGAGCACGGCCAGCGCCCCCGCCACCGTCATCTTCACGGTGCTGTGGGCGACCAGGAGAACGATGCCCACAGCGACGAAGACCACAGAGCCGGCCAGCATGGCCCACACACGTCCCTTGGCGAGCGGGTAGACCGTCGGGGGCAGCGGAACGCCGTTGGGGATCATGGGCTCAGACTGTAGGACCATCGCCCTCGTCAGCGGAAGCCTTTTCGCAGGCCCTGCGGTACCCGTGGCTGTCCCGTCTGCCTCACACCGACGCGCTGCACGAGGTGATCGAGGCGAAGCGGGACGCCCGCCAGCTGCCCGAGGTAGCGCAGCTGGCGGCCCGGCCGGGTCAGCTGGCGGATCTGATGGCTGCGCTGCAGCAGTCGGTCGACGAGGCCCGGGCGGCGCGCGGCGAGACGGGCGACGCGGAGGCGCACCAGGCGCCGGCCGCGAAGAAGGCCACGGCTGGGGAGTCGGCGCGGAAGGCACCAGCCCAGACGGCTTCCTCGAGGAACGCCGGGCGCAACGGTGGTCGGCGAGGTGCGCCAGCACGCTGACCTGCCGTGGTCGGGGTCATGGTCGGCCTGTCCCCCGCCGTGGCCAGGGCTGCGGGGTGTGCGCGGATAGAACTGCTTCCCGCGGCTGTCGCTGGGAAGGAGGTGTCGGCGCCGGTCGTCGGCTTGCCCGCCCGGGCTGGCCTGGGACAACCGGGTCGGCAGGCACAGGGGTGGGCCAACCCTCGGTGCAACCCTCGGTCCCCCTGTCCGCTCAACCGTCCAGCCCACCGTCCAGCCCACTAAGGAAGCAACCCTCAACCCGGCCGGCGCGCCGGCGACGCGTCCGGCTCCCGGCCACTGGGCAAGCCTCCAAGACAGCCGGCTTGCCCAGGCTCGGCAGGCTTGCCCGACACCATGCAGCGCCCTGCCCTAGCCTGGTCGGCACCTCGGCAGCATGGTCGGGCCTGTGGTGGGGGTGCGACCACAGGCCCGACCACGGCGTGCCGCAGGCTGGTCGGGTCAGCGGCGGCGGAAGAGGCCGCGGGACCTGTTCGCCCCCGCTTCCGCGCAGGCGGCGGCTTCCTCTTCCGCCTGGCGTCGCGCGGCGCGTTCGGCCTCGGTCCGTTCGCGGTGCGCATCCAGGCACGGCCAGCACAGGCCGTCGGTCCCGGTCTTCCACCGTCCCCGTACGGCGTTCCAGCGGTCGTCGGTGAACTTCTGGCCGCAAGCGGTGCACACCGGCCGCTGCGCCTCACGTTCCGCAGCCTCGCGCTCCGCCCGGCGGCGGCGCGCCTGCTCGTACTGGACGGCATACAGCCGGTCGCCGTCAGGGTTGTCCAGAGCCTCGTGCAGCGTCTGCCACTCATCCCGCCCCAGCCTGCGCCACACCGCTCCGGCCGCCCCGGCCGGGTCGGCGGTGATCCGCTCCAGCTCCGTGACGACCACGGGCACCACCTGGTGGTAGTCGACGGCCGTGATGCCCGCCTCCCTCCCCGGATAGGGGGCGCCGGCGAAGTAGGCGCGGGCGGCCTGCTCCAGGCGCCGTATCCGGCTCTCGCGCTGCGCGGCGCTCTTCCCGGTGAACACGAACGCCACCGGGACGTAGCCCTCCCGTCCGGTCGCCGGGTAGAGGCGCGACCAGAGCCGGAAGGCGTGCACCGCCGGTCCTCCGTGCGAGCGGGCTGCCTTCTCCTGGTTCGTGTCGGCCTTCGGTGCCAGAAGCTCGAACCACTCGTGGTAGCGGCGCAGCTTGGCCACCAGGTCGTCGACGGGCTCAGCCGGGTCCGGCCCGCGGTCATCCGCAGACGTCGGCATAGTCGGGCGGCCGGACGCCCGCCGAGCTCGATCGCGATCGACCGTAGCCAGCCTGTCAGCCCGGTGCTCGAGCGGCGGTGCCGCTCGGACAGGCCCGGCACCTGCTTGACGAGCGTCTTGCGGGAACAGCTCTTCCGGTCGCAGAAATACCGGCGCACCCGCAGCCGGACTATGACCTGCGAGGACCCAACGGCCGCTCGTCCAGGGTTCGTTGGTACATCGCGCCTCGCCTGATTCCCGCAGTCCGGGCACCGGCCCGGACGAGCCGTCGACACCGCCTCCACCACCAGGACGCTGGAGGAGCCGTTCACCCGCTCCACCCGCACATCGATCCCGGGAAACAGCACATCCTCGACCGTCTTGCTCGCCACGGCAGGAAACACCCTGCTGAAACGATCCCCCGTTCCCGCCCCTGACCTGGGGACTCACGGAACTGCGGACAGAGCCTCGAAAACGGCCAGGGGTGCTCGTCACCCCAGTCGGTCTGGTGTTAAACGAAGTGGGGAATTTCAGCGAGCCGCTAATTCCCGCAGCATCCGCTCCATCCTGCTGTACGGCATCGGGGACTTCCCGCAGTGTGCGCGCCCGTCGCCGTGTGTGCGGGAGAAGGTGTCCAGGTCGGCCCGGGTCGGTCTGGTCTTTCCGGGCAGCCGGTCAAATCACCTCGCGCGATGCGGCTATCGGTGGGTCCGGCCGACGCCGCGGCTCTGCCCCGGGGCGGCCACCGGCGTGTCGGTGCCACGGTCTACGCTCCCTGGCAACTACGACTTCGGGAAGTGATCGAATGTCCTACGACGATGACGAGTTCGAGGACGAGTACGAGTTCATGCCCGCGCTGAGCACGGCCCTGATCGATCAGTCCGAGGGTGTGCGGACCCTCGAGGGCTGGCGGATCGAGCGGCTCGGTCTGATCCGGGGGGCCGCAGGCGACGGCACGATCTACGACCCGCTGGGGCCGGAGGGCGGGGGCTTCCCGATGCGGCCCGGCGGCACGCCGGTCTACCTGATCGCCCGCGAGAAGGCACCAGGGGTCCCGGTGGCGGTCCTGGTACACCCTGGCGAGAGCGTCCCGGTCCGGACACAGGACTGGGGCGACCGCGTGGCGACCCCGTCCGGTCTGGCCGTGGTGCACGCGAACCCCAGCAGGACCTGGATCGAGCCGGGCACAGGGATACTCAAGCGTGCCTGGGCGACCTTGCACGCCCGCGCTGCCGAGGGCAGCACCTGGAGGCTGGAGAATCTCCGCGACATGCTCCAGCGTGCCTCGGTGGACCCGGCCGACTGGCCGGTGGAGCCGGTCGAGGGCGATTTCGCGAACGGCTGGCTGATGATCCCGGACGAGGACGGCGCCGGCACTGTACTGGGCGTCCTGGCCGACCCGGACGGCTCCAATACGACCGAGTGCCTGGACGCCGAGGGCAACACGGTGGCGATCCTGCTCACCCTCGACTAGGGAGCGTATTCGGTCGCGATCAGGGGTGGTCTTGGCTTGGTTCACACCGCTCGGGAGCCACTGGGGGATCTCGGATTGCCCCGCCGGCCGGGAAACCTGGGCGGGGAGGCTTCGCTGACGGCTGTTCGTTGATCCCCGATCCGTTTCGGTGGTGTCCGCCCTCAGCTCAAGGACGTTCTGGGTGGGGAGATCCATCGAGCAGGTCTGAGGCCATCCCCGAGCAGGGGATGGCCAATTTGAGGGAGCGCCATCACGAGTACCGCCGCCTCGTCTAGGCAGTGTCTTCAAATGATCTTGAGTGGTGGATCATGGTCCGGTTATACGTCGCCATGAACTGTCGGATGCCGAGTGGGAGTTCGTTCGGCCGCTGCTGCCCGAGTCGTCGCGGGGCAGGAAGCGGTTGGACGACCGCACGGTACTCAACGGGATCGTGTGGAAGTTCCGTACCGGGACTGCTTGGCGGGACGTGCCCGAGCGGTACGGCCCGTGGGCCGCGCTGCACACCCGGTTCCGCCGATGGGCCCTGGACGGCACGTTCGAGCGGATGCTCCAGGCCGCCCAGGCCAGGGCAGACGCGGCCGGGGACATCGACTGGCTCGTGTCGGTCGATTCCACCGTCGTCCGTGCCCACCAGCATGCTGCGGGGGCCCGAAAAGGGGGCTCCGTCACCCGGGACTCGGACGCTCCCGAGGTGGCCTGACCAGCAAGATTCACCTGGCCTGCGATGCCCTGGGGCGACCGCTCGCCTTCACCGTGACAGGCGGGAACACCAACGACTGCACCCAGTTCACCGCCGTGATGGACGCGATACGGGTGCCCCGCCTCGGACCGGGACGCCCCCGCGTCCGGCCCGACCACGTCATCGGCGACAAGGGCTACAGCTCCAAAGCGATCCGGGCCTGGCTCAGGCGGCACGGCGTCGCCCACACCATCCCGGAGCGGTCGGACCAGATCCGCAACCGGCTCCGGCGCGGCTACCGCGGCGGGCGCCCGCCGGCCTTCGACAGGCAGCTCTACAAGCGGCGCAACATGGTCGAACGCTGCTTCAATCGCCTGAAGCAGTGGCGAGGGATCGCCACCCGCTACGACAAGACCGCCGAGTCCTACCAAGCAGCCGTCACCCTCGCATCGCTCCTGATGTGGGCGTGACATTTGAAGACAACTCCTAGCTTGACTCTGTCGGGGATCTTGGAGTTTCCCGGTGCGGCAGCATGGTCGACGGGGATGATCGGGGAGTTCCGCCGACCGTTGCAGCTGTC
>NZ_JBEPBF010000262.1:0-4130 GCF_040298985.1 Streptomyces sp. NPDC001093
ATGGTACTGCAGGGGGGACCCTGTGGGAGAGTAGGACACCGCCGAACAATTCTTGGGAAAGGCCCACGCCGGAAGGCGTGGGCCTTTCTGCGTTTAGGGTTGGCCCATGCGCTTTGACCTGATCATCTTCGACAATGACGGGGTGCTCGTCGACAGCGAGCCCATCTCCAATCGGCATCTGGCCGCCTACCTGACCGAGTTGGGGCACCCGACGTCGTACGAGGAATCCATCCGGGACTACATGGGCTCGGCGATGCACCGGGTCCATGAGGTCGTGCTGCAGCGGACCGGTCAGCGACTGCCCGACGACTTCGACGACGTCTTCCACGCGCGCGTGTTCGCCGCGTTCGAGCGTGAGTTGCAGCCTGTGGCGGGCGTGGCCGGCGTACTGGAGAAGCTGGCCGCGGACGGGGTGCCGTACTGCGTGGCCTCCTCGGGCAGTCATGCCCGGATCCGGGTCGGGCACCGTACGACCGGGCTCGACCGCTGGTTCGCGGAGGAGCGGATCTTCAGCTCCGAGGACGTGGGACGTGGGAAGCCGGCGCCCGATCTCTTCCTGTACGCCGCGGAGCGGATGGGGGTGTCGCCGCAGCGGTGTCTGGTCGTGGAGGACTCTCCGCTGGGGGTCCAGGCGGCCGTGGCGGCCGGGATGACGGTCTACGGGTTCACCGCGATGACGCCGGCGGCGAAGCTGGCAAGCGCCGACCAACTCTTTTCCACCATGGGCGAGTTGGCTGACCTGCTGGTATGACCTGAGCCATCGGTCCAGTCCTGACAATTGTCATGCGGACGTCCGGACGATCGTTTCTACTGGGGGACCCCCTGCGGCGGCGATGCTGAGGGCATGACGAAGAACACGGGGACCCAGGGCCGGACCGAGCGGCAGCAGAAGCAGAACCCGAGCGTGCTGGACAACTTCAAGCCGCTGCTCCTGGACGTCGCGGTGCCGCTCGGCTCGTACTACCTCTTCAAGGACGCCTTCGGGATGAGCACCTTCGCCGCGCTCGCCTGGAGCAGTGTGGTGCCGGCGCTGAGGACCGTGTGGGGCCTGGTGAAGGAGCGGAGGACGAACGCGCTGGCCGGTCTCATCCTGGTCGTCAACGTCGTCTCGCTGCTGCTGAGCTTCGTCTCCGGTGACCCGCGGCTGATGCTCGCCAAGGACAGCGGGGTCAGCAGCGTCGTCGCCTTCGGCATCCTCGCCTCCGTCTGGGTGGGCAAGCCGATGATGACCGCGGGCATGAAGCCGTTCCTGGTGAAGGGCGACGCGGCCAAGGAGGCCGCCTGGGAGCGGCTGGTCTCCGGGGCGTCGGTCCGGTCCGCGGACTTCCGGAGCAAGGAGAAGGCGTTCTCGGTCGTCTGGGGGCTGGTGCTGCTCGCCGAGTGTGCCGCCCGGGTTGTGGGTGCGTACACCGTTCCCGTGGACACGATGGTGTGGCTCGGGACCGTTGTCCTCGTCGGCGCGATGGTGATCGGGTTCGTGGTCAGCGGCGGCCTGGCCGCCGGGCCGATGGAGAGCATGCTGGCCGCCGAGGTCGAGGCCGGCGAAGCCGGGACGCTCGAGGCCGGTGTCTCCGAGACGTCCGAGGCCGGTGCGTCCGAAGTCGCTGTCGTCGCCTGAGCCGTCATGCCGTAAGGCCGTCAGTCGGTAACGCCGTCAGTCGGTAACGCCGCCACTCGGTAACGCCGCCACTCGGTAAAGCTGAGGGAAATTCATCTTTGGCTGGATCTACCCACAGGTAGCCCGGGGCCCTACGCTCGCCGCCATGACTGATGTGCTGCGGCGCGGCAGGGCCTCGCTGGCGTTCAGCTTCTTCGCTCAGGGCGCCACCTTCGCCCTGCTGGTGACGCGGATCCCGGCCATCCAGGACCGGTACGGCGTCTCCGACGCGTTGCTGCCGGTCTTCCTGGCCGCCGTACCGATCCTCGCCGGTGCCGGCAGCGTGACCACCGAGCAGCTGGTGAAGCGGATACGGCCCAGCCGGCTGCTGCGCTGGTCCCAGCCGGTCGTCCTGCTGGCGCTGCTCGGCGCCGGGGCGGGCGGGCACCTCGCGGAGCTGGCGGTGGCGCTGGGCGCGTTCGGGCTGGCCGTGGGCGCGCTGGACGCCTCCATGAACATGCTCGGGGTGAGCCTGCAACGGTCGTACGGGCGCAGCATCATGCTCAGCTTCCATGCCGCGTACAGCCTGGGCGGGATCCTGGGGGCCTCGCTGGCGTGGGTCGGGGCGCACTGGCATCTCGCGCTGTGGGTGTCGTACCTGCCGGTGGTGGCCGTGCTGCTGCCGGCGACGTTCGTGGGGAGCCGGTGGTACGTCGACGGCGATCCGGCGCCCGTGGCCGAGGAGCAGGGCAGGAGCGGCGGGGGTGTCGTCTTCAGGCTGCTGCTGCCGCTGTGTCTGGTGATGACCTTCGCCTACATCGGGGACTCGACCGTCTCCAACTGGAGCGCGAAGTACCTGAAGGACGTGCTGGGCAGCTCGGAGCAGCTGGCCACGGTGCCGTACAACGTGTACATGGTGACGACGCTGCTGGGGCGGGCCATCGGGGACTTCGGGGTGCGGCGGTTCGGGGCCGTGGCGGTCGTACGGCTCGGGACGCTGGTGGCGGCCGGCGGGTTCGCGGTGGTGGCCTCGGCGTCCGGGGCGTGGGTGGGGATGCTCGGGTTCACGCTGCTGGGTCTGGGGCTGTGCGTGCTGGTGCCGCAGACGTTCGCGGCGGCGGGGCGGTTGTTCCCGGGGGCTTCGGATGCGGCCATCGCGCGGCTCAATATTTTCAATTACGTGGGATTCCTGGTCGGTTCGCCCTTGGTGGGTGCTCTGGGCGATGCCTGGAGCTATCGGGGAGCCATGCTCGTGCCGATGGTGTTGGTGCTGGTGACGCTCGTGTACGCCAGGTCGTTCGCCGCTCAACCGGACAGATACGGTGGCGGGCATGAGCGGCCGCGCACAGCTGATGTGGGACGAGGCAGTAACGGGCTATGACTTCGGCCCGGACCATCCGATGGATCCGGTCCGGCTGGCACTGACCCGGAAACTGGTGGGGGCTTTCGGGCTCGACCGGGAGATGGAGGTCGTCGCGGCCAAGCCGGCCGGGGAGTCGACGCTGCGGCTGGTCCATCGTGAGGACTACATCGACGCCGTGAAGGCCGCGTCGGCCGATCCGGCGGCGGCGGACCCGTCGTACGGGCTCGGGACCCTCGACGATCCCGCGTTCGCGGGGATGCACGAGGTGTCCGCGCTGATCGCCGGGCAGTCGGTGGGGGCGGCGGAGGCGGTGTGGCGGGGGGATGCCGAGCACGCCGTGAACTTCGCGGGCGGACTGCATCACGCGATGCCCGGGGGCGCGTCGGGGTTCTGCGTGTACAACGACGCCTCGCTGGCCATCGCCCGGTTGCTGGAGCTGGGGGCCGAGCGGGTCGCGTATGTGGATGTCGACGTACACCACGGGGACGGGGTGCAGGCGGCGTTCTGGGAGGATCCGCGGGTTCTGACGATCTCGCTGCACGAGCATCCCCGTACGTTGTTCCCGCAGACCGGGTGGCCGGAGGAGACGGGCGCCGGGGCGGGGGAGGGGGCCGCGGTGAACGTGGCGCTGCCTGCGGGGACCGGGGACGCGGGGTGGGTGCGGGCGTTCCACGCGGTGGTGCCGGAGCTGCTGGCGGAGTTCCGGCCGCAGGTGCTCGTGTCGCAGCACGGGGCGGATACGCACTTCGAGGATCCGCTCGCGCATCTTGCGGTGTCGCTGGACGCGCAGCGGGCTGTGCAGGTGGCGTGTCATGAGCTGGCGCACGAGTACGCCGGGGGGAAGTGGGTCGCGCTCGGGGGCGGCGGGTACGCGGTGGTGGACGTCGTGCCGCGCTCGTGGACGCATCTGGTGGGGATCGCGGCGGGGAGGCCGGTGGCGCCGGAGGCGATGATTCCCGAGGCGTGGCGGCAGGACGCGTTCGCTCGGACTCGGCAGTTCGGGCCGCAGCGGATGACTGATGGGCGGTGGCCGGTGAGTTGGGCGTCGTGGGAGTCGGGTTACGACCCTGCGGATCGGGTTGATCAGGCGGTACGGGCGACTCGTCGGGCGGTGTTTCCGCTGCGGGGGTTGCTGCCCTGAACCGCCCAGGGGGCTCCGCCCCCTGGACC
>NZ_JBEPBF010000263.1:0-4085 GCF_040298985.1 Streptomyces sp. NPDC001093
ACCAGCTCGTGGAGCTTGGTCATGCCTTCCGCGCCCTCGGGCAGCCTTGCGGTCGCCAGCCTGTGGCCGGTTGCGTCCTGGACCTCGATGTCGTGGTGGGGTCGGCGCGGAGCGCGGTACTGGGATTCCTCCCAGCCCGTTTCTCCACGCCGCCCTCCCGAACCGGACGTGCGAGTTGGCCCCGCATCCGGCTCTCCACAAGCCCTGTTGAGCAGCCGTTTTCCTCAGATCGTGCTGGGCCAGGGCGACGGAATGGTCGTCCCCCGGGGCCGGTATCGCGTGGTGACTACCGAGCCCGGGTTGAACAGGACGACGTCGCCGTCGTGCGGCCACCATCCGCCGCCGCAGTAGCGGCGGCGGAGTTCCTTCCACCCAGTGCCGAGGTGTTTGCGGCGGAGCCATCCGAAGACCTGACGCCAGACGATCATGCGCAGGTACTGGAAGGCCCGGGCCGACACCCCGGGGCGGAAGTAGGCGGTCCAGCCCCGCAGCACCTGGTTGAGCTTGTGCAGCAGGACTGCCAGCGGCAGGCTGACGTTCATCCGGCAGAGCGCCTTCGTCTTGGCCTTGATGGACCGAAGTGCCTTCTTGGCCGGGTAGTTGTAGACGTACTGCCGGTCGGTTCCCCGCTTCTGGTGACGCTGGATGCGCCAGCCGAGAAAGTCGAGGCCCTCGTCGATGTGCGTGATCAGTGTCTTCTCCTCCGACAGCCGCAGGCCGACGGTGGAGAGGACCTCCGCCCCTTCCGGAAGCAGTGCCTCGGCGTGTGCTCGGGTGCCCGACACCAGAATGACGAAGTCGTCCGCGTACCGGATCAGCCGGTAGTTGGGCAGACCTTTCTGGCGTCGTGTCCACCGCTGCTTCGTCGTGGACTGCGGCCCACCGGGTGCCTTGACGAAGTGCTCGTCCAGCACCGAGAGGGCCACATTGCTCAGCAAGGGCGAAAGAATCCCGCCCTGCGGGGTGCCGGTGACGGTCTCCTTGGAGGTGCCAACCTCGGTGAGGATGCCCGCCTTCAGAAACGCCTTCACCAGCGCGAGCACGTGCTTGTCCCCGATCCGAGCCCGCACCCGGTCCATCAGGGCCGAGTGCGAGATCTCGTCGAAGCAGGCCGTGATGTCGCCCTCCAGCACCCACTCGTAGGTCTTGGATGCCAGAAAGCGTGTCTCGGCCATCGCGTCGTGCGCCCGCCGGTTGGGGCGGAAGCCGTACGAGCACGGCGCAAAGTCCGCCTCGAAAATCGGCTCCAGCACTAGCTTCAAGGACGCCTGGACCACCCGGTCGGCCACGGTCGGAATCCCAAGGCGCCGCCGCTTGCGCGGCGACCCCGGCTTGGGGATCATCCGTTCCCTGACCGGCACCGGACGGAAGCTGCGGGACTTCAACTGCTCCCGAAGCCCAGCGAGAAACCGAGCCTCGCCGATCCGCTCCCGGACGAAGGTGACGGTCATGCCGTCAACTCCGGCCGAGCGTGCGCCCTTGTTCCCCGCGACCCGGTCCCAGGCCATGGCCAGGAACGCGGGATCGCAGACGAGGTTGTACAGATCGTCGAACCGACGCTGAGGATCGTCGTTCGCCCAACGGTGCAGCTTGGTCTGGATCTCCAGTACCCGTCGCTCGGCCCGGAACGAGCCGGTCGACAGATCACTCGTATTCACCAGCGGTCTCCTGGTCTTCCAGTACTTCCACTACTGACTTGCTGGCCCCCTTCGCCGTGCGGCCGGCTTTCCCGGCCTCGGACTACTACGGGGCCTCCGCCCCGCCCGGTGCCGTCAGCAGACGACGTGCCTGTCCTTCCACCGCGCTGGCTGCGCGGGGTGAGGACGACACCGGACGGTTCCCACGTTCATCTGAGAGTCGATCGACGGGTGAGGCGCCCGGCTCTACCCCTGCGGCATCGCCACGGCTACGCCGCAGACATTCACCGTGGCCTCCTGGCCGCTGATCACATGACGACCAGGAGTTACCCGCTCAAAACCAGGAGCAGGTACGCACCGCGACCAGCCCATATCCGCCAGATTTGAGCTGGTGGGCCGTTAAGGGGCGTCGGACACCGGTTCCTCTCGTACACCTTCCCGTCTCGCTGACCGGACCCGCACCATCTGGCAGTGCTGGCATGTCCCGGCGTTGTCAGGGCTGCTCCCACCCTCCCCGGCGTCTCCCGGATCAGGCTGCCCTCAGCTTCACCCGACCGCTGCGACGGCCAGGAGTCGAAGGTCTCTCACCTCCGCTCGACTTCAGACGCCTCGTGGCGCACATGGCCCTCAGCCCAGTCGTCGCCGATCAGCAGCAACTCTTCCTCCAAGTCGGATACTTCAGCGGCATGCAGCCTGCGGAAGACACGGCACGCGGCCTAATGGATCCAGTGCTCACGCTCTTCTCGGCGGGCACGACACCCCATCAGCGGTCAGGGCCTTCCGGCCGACCAACAAGGGCACGGTCTGCTCACAGAAGTCGACGCTTCCGGCGGGGAGAGTGCTCACCTGCTGGCGGCTACGGCACCGAGTCTCTACGACCCGGCAGGTCCCATTAGGCGGGTCCGGCCTGCGGCCAGCCGCAGGCGGCGGCGCAGGCGTGCGTCGGACAGCCTCCGACCGCGATCGACCGAAGCCAGTTCGACAGGCCGATGCTGGAGCGGCGGTGCCGTTCGGTCGGTCCGCCGACCTACTCCGTCCTGTACATCACCGGCGACACGTCGGCGACCGCCCTGTCACCGAGCGGGAGCGCGGTGGGCACGGTACTGCTCGTCGAGTTCCTCTTCACCTTCGCCCTGGCCTACGTCATGCTCAATGTCGCGACGAGCGCGGACCGCCCCCACAACGGCTTCTACGGAGTCGCCAGGCGAGCGCCCCGGCCACAGCCTCGAACGCGCCTGGCCCAATACCGGGAATAGGCCGACACGGCCCCTCTTTCTGCCGGTTTCCGCGACGTCTGCGGAGCCCGGTGGTCGATTCGGGGCCACCAGGGCGTCTTCGTCCTCGGTCGGCAGGCGCTCGTCCGCGTCGCTGGCCGCAAGCGGACCACCTCGGCTGATCCGGGGCATCGGATGCCCGTGGGGTCCCCCCCTCCTGGCCGACACGTGCCCCCGAGTGTCACGGCGCGTCAGACCGCACCGTCACGACCTGTCTCGTCGGCCCGATGTCCGGCACCAGGCGGAGCCGCCTCACCGGGCAGGCCTTCGCTGGTGACGAAGTAGAAGATGGGGAGGAGGACGAACACGGCGATCGCCAGCAGCGGTGCGATGAGCACTCCCAGAAGCCCGGCCACGGTGTAGGCGAGGACACCGGCCCAGGAACGAAGCCGCCCGTGCCGCACGTACGTGTCCTCCACATCCGGGTCCAGCAGTTCGGGCCTGCGGCAGATCTGTTGGTAGAAGGCCACCCAGCTCAGGCACATCGCCGCGGCAATGCCGGCGTACAGAGCGACGGCCACCCGCGCGTCCACGCCCATGGGATCTGCCTGCAGCGCGTCCGCCACCACCGCGGTCGGAAAGGACAACAACCCGGTGGTGAGCAGCAGAAACAGGTTGGCGGCATGCAGCCCGCGATCCATGGTCCTGATACGGACGAAGGCCTGGTGGTGGTTGAGCCAGATCACCGCGACGTAGCCGAAGGACGCCAGGTAGCCGAGATAGGCAGGCCACTGAGCCAACAGGGCCTGGCCAAGGCCGCCCGGTTTGTGCGGAGGGTCGGCGAGATTGAGAACGAGAAGCGTGACGGCGATGGCGAACACACCGTCGCTGAAGGCCTCGGCCCGTGTGGTCTCGGAACGTGAGAACTTGCGGGGATGGGTGCGGGACAAGCCGACTCCTGACGTACTGCCACATGTCGCTCACAAGTATCCGTGCGCTGCCTCCTTCACCGCGTCCGCCGAGCAGGGCCTTGTGCACCTCTGGGCGCCAAGAAGGCTCGAGTGATGAAGGCGACAGGCTCATGTGGTTCGGTCGCTGGGCCCCGATGCCCGGCTCCGGGCGCTGGTACGTGACCCCCAGCTAGTGGCTCGTCTCGGATCCTTGGGTGGATAACTCTGTAGGCTGCCAACTGGTCTTGATCACTGTCGTGGATGTACGGCCTGGTGTGCTCGTG
>NZ_JBEPBF010000264.1:0-4083 GCF_040298985.1 Streptomyces sp. NPDC001093
CAGACCCGCCAGCAACTCCTCCCGGTCCGCACCCACCACGGCCGCCCGGAAGTCCAGGGCAGTACGGCGGGTGGCGAGGGAGTGGGCGATGTCCAGTGAGCTCAGGGACGGATCGCTGGTGACGTATGTCCGCAGGCGTTCGGCCTGAGCGCGCAGGGCCTCGGGGGTCTTGCCGGACAGCGGCCAGATGACCGGACCGGGCACCGTTTCCGGGTTCTCGAGGGCCTTCTCTGCGGGGGCCTCTTCGATGATGACGTGGGCGTTGGTGCCGCTGATACCGAACGAGGAGATGCCCGCACGGCGCGGACGCCCCGTCTCCGGCCACGGACGGGACTCGGTCAGCAGCCGGACGTTGCCCTCCGACCAGTCCACCTGGTGCGTGGGCTCATCGACGTGAAGGGTCTTGGGCAGCACACCGTGACGGATCGCCTCGACCATCTTGATGATGCCCGACACACCCGCCGCCGCCTGCGTGTGCCCCATGTTCGACTTGATCGACCCCAGCCACAACGGCTGATCCTCCGGACGATCCTTCCCGTACGTCGCCAGCAGCGCCTGCGCCTCGATCGGGTCACCCAGAGTGGTACCCGTACCGTGCGCCTCCACCGCGTCCACGTCGGTGGTGCTCAAGCCCGCCTGGGCCAGTGCCTGCCGGATGACCCGGCGCTGGGAGGGGCCGTTGGGGGCCGTCAGGCCGTTGCTCGCACCGTCCTGGTTCACTGCCGAACCCTTGACGACCGCGAGGACCGGGTGGCCGTTGCGGCGGGCGTCGGACAGGCGCTCGACGAGCAGCATGCCCACGCCCTCGCCCCACGCGGTGCCGTCCGTGGAGTCGGCGAACGACTTGCACCGGCCATCAGGAGCCAGCCCCCGCTGCCGGCTGAACTCCACGAACGCCTCCGGCGTCGCCATCACCGCCACACCACCGGCCAGCGCCAGCGAGCACTCCCCCGACCGCAACGCCTGCGCCGCGAGATGCAACGCCACCAACGACGACGAGCACGCGGTGTCCACGGTCACGGAGGGGCCTTCGAGGCCGAACGTGTAGGACACCCGGCCCGAGGCGACGGAACCGGTGTTCGTGTTGTCCTGATAGTCGTGGTACATCATCCCGGCGAACACGCCCGTGGCCGAGCCCTTCAGCGTCGTCGGGTCGATGCCGGCCCGCTCGATCGCCTCCCAGGCGGTCTCCAGCAGCAGCCGCTGCTGCGGATCGATCGCCAGGGCCTCGTTCGGGCTGATGCCGAAGAAGTCGGGGTCGAAGTCGCCCGCACGGTGGAGGAAGCCGCCGTGCTTGACGTAGCTGGTGTTGGGACGCTCCGAGGCCGGGTCGTACAGCTCGTCGATGTTCCAGCCGCGGTTGGTCGGGAACTCCGAGACCGCGTCCACCCCGTCGGCGACCAGCCGCCACAGGTCCTCCGGCGTCTCCACCCCGCCCGGGTAACGGCAGCTCATCCCGACGATGACGATCGGGTCGCCGTCCGTCGCCGCGACGGTGGGGGCCGCGCCGGTCGCGTCCTCGCCGGTACCCGTGACCTCCTGGGCCAGGTGGCGGGCGAGCACGACCGGGCTCGGGTAGTCGAAGACGAGGGTGGCGGGCAGCCGCATGCCGACGGCCTCGCCGAGGCCGTTGCGGAACTCGACCGCGCTGAGCGAGTCGAAGCCCAGCTCGCTGAAGGCCTGTGCGGGGTCGATGGCCTCCGGTCCCGCGTGACCGAGGGTCGCGGCGGCCGTGGCCCGGACCAGACCGAGGATCTCGGCCTCCTGCTCCTCCGGGGAGAGTCCGGCGAGTCGCTGGGCGAGGGCCGACGACGACGCCGTACCCGTCGTACCGCTGACGACCCGGCGGGCCGGGCGGCGGACCAGACTGCGGAACAGTTCCGGGAGTTCGCCGGCGCCCGCGCCGAGTGCCTTGACGTCCAGGCGGATGGGGACGAGGGCGGGGGCGGGCAGGGCGCTCGCGGTGTCGAACAGCGCCAGGCCCTGCTCGGGCGTAAGCGCGTGCACACCGGTGCTGTTCATCCGGTCGATGTCGGCCTGGCTCAGCTCACCGGCCATGCCGCCGCCCCACAGGCCCCAGGCCAGCGACTGTGCGGGCAGGCCGTTGGCCTTGCGGTGGGCGGCGAGGGCGTCCAGGAACGTGTTGGCGGCCGCGTAGTTGCCCTGCCCCGGATTGCCCAGGGTGCCCGCGGCGGAGGAGAAGAGCACGAACGCGCTCAGATCCTTGCCGGCCGTCAGCTCGTGCAGGTTCAGGGCCGCGTCCACCTTCGGACGCAGCACCCTGTCCACCCGCTCCGGGGTCAGGGAGGAAATCACACCGTCGTCCAGGACACCCGCCACATGCACGACACCCGACAGGTCGACCCCGTCCAGGAGCGCGGCCAGCGCCTCACGGTCCGCCGCGTCACAGGCCGCCACCGTCACCTCGGCACCCAAGGCGGACAGTTCATCCGCCAACTCCCGCATACCAGGCGCCTTTTCACCCCGACGGCTGGTCAGCAGCAGACGGCGCACCCCGTACTCGGTCACCAGGTGCCGGGCGAACAGGCCGCCCAGGGTGCCGGTCGCACCCGTCACCAGCACCGTCCCCTCGGCGGAGAAGACCGACGCGGGACGGGCTGCCTCGTCGTCCGTCACAGGGGTGCGCACCAGCCGGGCTCCGTGGGCCGCGCCGTCACGGACCACGACCTGCGGTTCACCCGTCGCCAACGCCAGGGCGACGGCGTCATCGGTGTCGGTGTCGGTGTCGACATCGACCAGGACGAAACGGTCCGGGTCCTCCGACTGGGCGGAGCGGACCAGGCCCCACACGGCGGCACCCGCCAGGTCGGTGACGTCCTCACCCGGCAACGCCACCGCCCCCCGCGTCACTACCGCGACACGCCCGGCAGCCGACTGCAGCTCGGCGAGCGCCCGATGCACCGCCGTCCGCACGGCCTCCCCGTCCGCACCCGGCGCGCTGCGGAGCACCACCACATCATCCGGCGCAGAATCATGCGAACGCACCTCCGGCAGTCGCGCCCAGTCCAGCTGGAACAGTGATGCGTGGAACGCCGACCGGGCCGCCGCCAGCTGCTCCGGCGCGACCTCCCGGAGCACCAGTGAACGGACCGTCGCCACCGGGCTGCCCTGCTCGTCGGCGACCGCGAGGGCGACACCCTCGGCGCCCTCGCGGGCGAGTCGGACCCGTACCCGGGAAGCACCGGTCGCGTGCAGCGAGACACCGGTCCAGGCGAAGGGCAGACGTGTGCTCTCGGCACCGCCGGGCAGCAGCCCGGTCGCGTGCAGGCAGGCGTCCAGCAGGGCCGGGTGCACCCCGAAGCCCTCGACACCCGTCTCCTCCGGCAGAGCCACCTCGGCGTAGATCTCCTCGGCCGAACCGGCACCGGAGCGCCAGGCGGCCGTCAGGCCCTGGAACACCGGCCCGTACTCCAGACCCGCCTGCGCCAGTGTGTCGTACAGGCCCGTCAGCTCGACCCGTTCGGCGCCCTGCGGCGGCCACTGGGCCAAATCGAAGGAGGCCGTCGGTGCCGCGGCCGACAACAGTCCCGTCGCGTGCCGGGTCCACGTGCCCTCCTCGTCGTCGGAGCGCGCGTACACGTTCACCTGCCGCGTGCCGTCCTCGCCGGCGCTACCGACCACCACCTGTACGGCGACTCCGCCGCGCTCCGGCAGCACGAGCGGCGCCTCCAGCGTCAGCTCCTCCAGCAGCTCGCAGCCGACCCGGTCGCCGGCCGCCAGCGCCAGGTCCACCAGCCCGGTACCGGGGAAGAGGACGGTGCCGCCGACCGCGTGGTCCGCCAGCCACGGCTGGGCCGACGTGGAGAGCCGGCCCGTCAGCACCACACCGTCGCTGTCCGGCGAGGCCACCACGGCGCCGAGCAGCGGATGCACCGCACGGTCGAGCCCTGCGGACGTCACCCCACCGGTGTCCGCACCGGCCCACGCGTCGGACCAGTACTCCAACGCGTCCATCCAGTAGCGCCGGCGCTGGAAGGCGTAGGTGGGCAGGTCGACGCGGCGGGCTCCGGTGCCCGCGTAGAACGCCGCCCAGTCGACCTTCCCACCGTGCACGGCGATCCG
>NZ_JBEPBF010000265.1:0-3837 GCF_040298985.1 Streptomyces sp. NPDC001093
GCGCCCAGGCACAGATGAAGTACCTGGTCAAGCAGCTCAAGGGCACCAAGGCGGTCGCCCAGCTGCTGGGGGTGTCCCAGGGCACCGTGGAGCGGTACGTGGTCGGCACGCTCAAGCGCCCCCGCCGGGAACTGCGCGAGCGCATAAACTGCGAGGTCAAGAAGCGGTGGCAGCCGCAGGTCAGGGCCAAGGCGAAGAAGAAGGCCGCGACCACCGCCGGCCTGGTCGTCTCCACCCGCGCCCGCTTCGGGTTCACCGCCGCCCCGGGTACAACCGACGACGCCCGGATCCGCGACATCACCCAAGCCCTCCCGCCCGAATTCGCGGACCGCCTGTTCACCGCCCGGGAACAGGGCGCCACCGAAGGCCAGCTCCAGCAGATCGCGGCCGAGGGCCTCGCCCAGATGTACTTCCGCGCCAACCACACGCGCGCCCACGGCCTGGGCGTGGAGTTCACCGACATCGAGGACATCGGCATCGAACTGTAGCCACCGGGAACCTCTTGGCCTCGCCATCTACGGCTGGCGAGGCCAAAACGTTTTGGGTGCGGTTCCTTTGAACGGAAGCGCACCCATCGCCTTGCTTGCGGATGATCGCGGGGCCTGTCAGGGTCCCCGACGTGACCGTAGTTCTGGGAGACAAGAGCAGGTCCGCCGTTGAGGTCGGCGAGTGGGAGCTCTCGCTGCGCCGGGTGGACCTCTGGGCCGCGGGTCAATGGCTGACCTGCGACGACAACATGGCGTTCATCGGACAGTTTCGTTCCGATGTGGTGGACACGGTGGCGTGGCTGCGCTCCGGATCCGGCTCTCCGTTGCCGTTCGACGGCCTGTCCCCGGCAGCCACCCACCTGCGTCTCATGCGCGCAGCAGGGAGTCGTTGAGCGCGAGCAGGCCCAGGCCGCGTACGGCGAGGATGTCGATCTCGCGGGCGGCGGCCGCCTCGTGGCCGATCTCGGCGGCGGCCCCGGCCTGGGTGTCGTAGACGCGGACCACCTCGGGCCAAGTGCCGAGAGCGAACGGCCCCGGCGTCGATAGCGTCGCCGGAGCTGGACGAGGGCTGAGTCGGTAGCGGACCGGGATCCGCTGAAGGGCTGGTCAGCTCTCGGCGAGCCAGCGCGTGACGACGTCGCCGAACCAGGCGGCGTCGTCCAGCCAGGGGTGGTGCCCAGCCCCGGGCTGTACGACGAGCTGCACCCAGCCGTCCGTGAACAGCTCGCTGAGCTGCTTCGCGAGCGCCGGGCTGGGACTGAAGTCGAGCTCCCCGACCAGGATCAGGACTGGGATCTCGAGCCCCGCGATTGCGGCCTTCGTCGCCTCAGGGTCGAACGCGCCCTCGGCGTAGTGCGCCACGCGGGCGTCACCGTTGAGCTGCGTGGCGCGCGTGGCATGGTGCTCCTGCGCGATCTCGTCCCACCGGCCGTACCAGAACGGGCCCGCCAGGGCGGCGTCCTCGGCGGACCCCTCATCGTTCCAGTCCCTGCGGAACGCGCCAATCGCCTCGTCGTACCAGGGCTCGTCCTTACGCAGCGAGGTCGCGGCCTCGAGGCTGCTCTCGTCGATCCTGATCCCGACGGCCCGCATCCCCGGCGTGATCAGCGCGAGGCGCGCGACGCGCTCGGGGTGGCGTTGCATGTAGAGGACGCCGAGGTTCGCCCCGGCCGAGTGGGTGAACAGGTCGACCTTCTCCAGCCCGAGGTGCGCGCGCAGGGCCTCGACGTCTGCGACGACACGGTCGCAGCGGTAGCTCTCGATCTCGGCGGGCTCGGGGGAATCGCCGGTGCCGCGGTGGTCGAGCAGGACCAGCTGCCGGTGGGCGGACAGCCCGCCGAAGTCGCCGAGGTACTCCGAGGCGCGCATCGCGCCGCCGGGCAGGCAGATCAGCGGCTCGCCCTCGCCGATGAGGTGGTAGGCCAGGTCGGCACCGTCGTAGGAGGAGAAAGTTGGCATGCTGCGAGCTTTCCACTCGGTTGTTGATCTTCGCAAGGCGCTCCCGTTCATGTTGATCATTGCGCCACGGGAGGCAAGCCAGGACACGGTCATGCGTCATCGTGGGGACGCGTGTTTCGAATCGGGAGGGTAAGGGCTTGACCGCGGCGGCTACCTGGAGAGCAGAGCGGCGAGTTGGGTGCGGGAGTCGATCCCGAGCTTGGGGAAGGCCCTGTAGAGGTGGTGCCCGACCGTGCGCGGGCTCAGTAGGAGCTGGGTGGCGATCTCCCGGTTGGTCGCGCCGGTCGCGGCGAGTCGCACGACCTCGCGCTCCTGTGGACTCAGCCGTGTGAGCGGCGAGTTTGCGGTGAGCGCCGGGTCGTGGTGCTCGCCCGCTGCCCGCAGCTCGGTCCGGGCCCGGCGTGCCCATGGTTGCGCGCCCACCTGGTCGAAGCGCTCCAGCGCGGCGTGCAGCCGGTCGCGCGCGTCGAGTTTGCGGCGTTGTCGGCGCAGCCATTCGCCGTAGAGCAGTTCGGTGCGGGCCCGCTCGAAGCTGTCGTCGGCCGGGTGCAGGTCAAGGGCGGCGAGGTAGTGCTCCTCGGCTCCGGGAGTCGGGGCGGTCAGGGCCCGGCAGCGGCGGGACTGCGCGCTGACTGCGGCCTGTCCGAGGGCGTCCGCGCAGGCTGCGAGTGCCTGCGCGGGTGCCTTGGCCTGCTCCGGGAGGCCGGCCCGCACAGCGGCCTCGACCAGGTCGGGCAGCAAATGGCGGGCCATCAGCGGGTGGCCGGCCGCGTCCCGTGCCGACTCCAGCCGGTCCAGGGCCCGCTGGGCCTGACCGGAGCCGAGGTCGAGCAGGCCCAGCGCCCAGAGCGCGTCGGCCGTAGCGCGGCCGACGCCGCGTGGGCGCGTGTACTCCAGCGTCTGGTCGGCAAGTTGACAGGTGCGGTCCTCCTCACCGCCGGCGGCGGTGAGCACGGCGCGCAGGGCGCGCAGGTGGGCGACCCGGTGGTGCAGGTCGTAGTAGTCGGCGAGCCGCAGCGCCTCGGCGGCGTGTGTCCGGGCCTCTTCGCGTCGGCCGAGCGCGAGTTCCACCCGGGCGAGCAGGTGGAGTGCGGTGGGCAGCCAACCGCCGACGCCGCGGTCACGGCAGTGCGCCACGGCGGCGCCGGCAATTCGGTGCGCGGTCGTGTCGTCGGCAAGCAAATGGCAGTAGTGCCCGGTCATCAGTTGGTCCATCAGGCCGACCTGGGCGCGATCGCAGGCGGTCACCAGCTCTCGAAGCGGCCCCTGCACTGCGCGGACATCGGGGACGGTCGGCGCATCGCTCGGGGCCGTCTGACCTTCCTCGCACGAGACGGCCGCATCGGCAGCGAAGAGGCCCGCCGGCACCGCGAGGACCGGCAAACGGGGCGAGCGAGCCGCGATCTGTTCAATCAGCTTCGCGTCCCCCGCGGCGATCGCCGCGTGCAGCGCGTCCGTCAGCAGCACGGGGACCTTGTCGGGACGCGGCCCTGCGGTCGCGTCCGCGCTCTCCGCGAGGATCCGTGCGGCTCGCGCCGGGCTGCCGAAGCCGAGCTCGACGACGGCCCGCACCCGGGCGAAGTCGGCTGCCATGCCAGGGTCGCGCAGCGGCTGGGGCACCTGGTCGGCGAGGGCGCCGCAGCGCTCGTCCTGTCCGGCCTCACTGGCCCGCTGGGCCGCGTCGATCAAACGCCTCGATCGCAGCGCCGGGTCCGAGGTGAGCTGTGCGGCGCGCTCGTAGGCGGCGGATGCCGACGCCATCGCCTGCCGGCTGCCGGCCCACTCGGCGACGCGCTCCAGTTCCGCGGCCACGAGTTCGTCGGGTCCGGTCGCCGCCGCGGCCAGATGCCAGGCCCGGCGGTGCGCGTGCCCGGCGCCGTCCAGCGTGCGC
>NZ_JBEPBF010000266.1:0-3749 GCF_040298985.1 Streptomyces sp. NPDC001093
CCGAAACGCCCGCACCCCCCGACCACACCAACACGCCAAACTGATCAACACAGGCCAGACCACCAGCCACTGATCAGAAAAACCGCCACCGGACAACCGCGGCCGTTCGCTTCCCCGAGGCGGAGATCATCAACGCCTCCCTCAGCGAGCCGCAGCACCTCGACCACGCCGGCACCGACATCACCGTGCAGCGCCTGGAGCACGCCGCCTACCAGCAGATCACCACCGCGCTGAAAGTATCCGGGCAGCCGCCCCACCCGGCCGAGGAACCCTGGCAGGACGTCCCGGACGAGCTGGAAGGCATACAGCAACCCACGCCGGCACCGCCGCAGGAGTCCATCATGCCCTCCGCCACCTCGCTCCCGTCGCCGCCCGCAGCAACGGAGGTGAGCGGCGAGGTCTTCCCGGCCCTGCTCGCCGCCAGCACCGATCCCTCCGGGCTCCGTCTTCCCTCCCCCACCCCATCGCCGGCCGAGCCCGACAACGAGACCGGCCCGGGCAACGAAGCAGCCGTGCCTTTGGCCCCAGCGCCCTGGGCCGAGGCCGACTCCACCGACCCAGCACAGGCCGCGGAGGCCGACGCCCCGGCGGCCGCCGTCGAGGAGCCCACGGCGCCGGAGGCGGACGAGGGCGAGGCGCACGACCTGCACGCCCCGGAGATCCGGGTCCTGGGGCCGGTCGAGGTGACGGGCGTGGACAGCACCGGCCACGGCCCGAGGATGGCGCAGCTCGCCGCCCTGCTCTACTTCCGGCCCGGGCGCAGCGCGGATGTCCTGTGTGCCGACATGGATCCCATCCACCCGTGGTCGACGAGCACCCTCAACGCACGCATGCAAGGCCTGCGCAGCTGCCTGGGCAGCGACCCTGCCGGCAACCTCTACGTCCCGCGCCGCAAGACGGGCGAAGACCCCTACCGGCTCGCCCCCACCATGCGCTGCGACTGGACCCGCTTCCTCCAACTCGTCGAACACGCCCTACCACTGGGCACAGCAGGCCTCACCGACCTGGAGAAAGCACTGAGCTTGGTGCGGGGCAAGCCGTTCGGCGGCCGGCCGCTGCCCTGGGCCGAACCCCACGCTCAGGAAATGATCACACGGATCACCGACATCGCACACACCGTAACCACCCACCGCACCCCCGCAGGCCCCCACCACGACCTCAACGCAGCCCGCCACGCCGTCGCAACCGGCCTCGACGCCGACCCCACAGCAGAACTCCTCTACCGGGCGTGGATGCGAATCGAGGCCGCTGGCGGGAACCGCTCCGGGCTGCACACCGCCATCACCCGCGTCCAACAAGTCAACCGCGAACTGGACTGCTCGCTCGAGATCGAGACCACACAACTCATCAACGAACTCCTCAACAGGCCGGGCACGGCGGTGCGCATGTAGGTTCCGCAAAAGGGTGAGGCGGGCGGCGCCGCTTGTGGTACGCCGCGAGCGGGTCGCTGTCGTCGGCGCGAGGGATCGCGCGGGACGGCTGGTTCGGCGGTCCGGGTCGGGAGTGCTTGCCCATGGGTCCGATGGTCTCAGGCGGCGACAGTGGTCGGCCGGGCCGCGGCGAGATCCGCCGCGCGGGTGCGGACCTCGTCCACTACGGCGGTGCGGTACGGGCGGGCGGCATCCAGCAGGGTGTTGAGGCGGGAGGCGACCAGCGTGGAGTCGACCCGGGCGGCCTCGTCCAGCGCCTGGTGAGCTGCGGCGGCGCCCTGCTCCGGCTCGTTCTCCGTGAACAACGCGGCGGCCAGCCCGATGCGGTCCATGACCCTCACCCGGTCGAAGCCCGGCCTGCGCAGGGCGAGCGCATCGGTGAAGTGATCACTGGCACGACGGTTGCGGCCGACACCAGCAAGGTCGCGGGCGGAGACCGCGCGGGCGCCGGCGTGCTCGGCGGCGTCGAAGTAGTCCACCCACGCGGGCACGTTGCCCAGGCCGTCCGCTACCAGTTCGTCAGCGGCGCCAAGGTGCCGCTCGGCACCTTGCTCATCGCCGAGGGCCGCGTGCACCCGACCGGTCTGCGAGGCGACCAGCGCCCGGGTCGCGGGCAAGCTCGCCTTCTTCGCGGCGACGCCGAGCAGGCCCAGGGCATCGCCGGGGTGCCCAAGGTAGATCATCTGGTGGGACATGCGGGTGACGATCTCCACCCCGCGGTCCGGCTGCCCGGCCTCGGAGGCCGCGTAGATGCCGTACGACCAGTACCGCTGGGCGGTGGCGTACCGGCCGCAGTCGTGGCTGACCCACCCGGCCAGCGCCGCAAGGTCGGCGGTCGCCGCGAACACCCTGGCCTTGAGCTCGCGGAAGCGGTTCTGTTCCTTGCCTCGTCCCGCGCCAGCTACATCACCGGCGCGGTCCTCGAGGCACGCGGCGGACAGCTCGCGATCGGCTGACTCCGGGCTGGGCCCCACACCGAGACCGCCCGAGGTCACTACCCGACGACAGGTTCCAGGACGAACACCGGGAACTGCCGCGAGGTCTTCTTCTGCATCTCGGCGTACCTCGGAAAGACAGCGACCGCGCGCCGCCACCACTCGGCCCGCTCCTCGCCGGTGGCCTCATGGGCCGTCATGTCCTGCTTCACGGTGCCGTCCTGGAGTTCGACGTGCGGATCGGCCTTGATGTTGAAGTACCACAGAGGATGTCTGGGGGATCCGCCCAACGAGCCGACCACCGCATAGCGCCCGTCGCACTCGACGCGCATCACCGGCGCCTTGCGGATCTTGCCGGTCTTGGCGCCCCGGGTGGTCATCACCACCACGGGCCACCCCGTGTCCCACAGCGTCGCCCCCTTGGTGCCGCCCGATTCCTCGTACGCCTCCACTTGCTCGCGCACCCACTGCGTCGTGCTGGGTTCATACTCGCCCTCGAGAGGCATGGCATCCGTCCCCTCGTCGTAGGGATGTTCTCGCACCATGCTCCAACGCCAGTGCATGTATCCGGTATTCCGGACAGAGGTGACCTCGCGCCTGAACAAGCCCGACCTGCCGAGGGCGAAGCAGTCGAACTCACGACCTGACTGACTTCGGGACCTACGCGCCCTGCTCTGCGAGTGTGACCTTCCGGCCCGCGTGCGCCGCCTCTCGGATCCGCTCCAGCATGCGGTGTCGCCGGACGGCGTGCCGGAAGTCGGGAACGCCGTCCTCATCCGGCGCAGGGTTCCCGGTGATCTGGTCGCGCAGAAGCGCGTACTCGTGGGCGACGTTGCAGGCGGGCTCGGCGGGTCGCTCGGCCCATTGCGTCAGCGACCGCTGATAGCTGGCGGGAACCGGTAGCTCGGCCAACGTGCCGTCCTCTCCCCGGGCTCCGCTGAGCCGCAGCCCCCCGTACCACCACTGGGCCTGGTCGGCCTTGACGACGAGATCGCCGTCCGTGCCGTTGATCTCCCAGTGAAACGCGGTGGCGCGTGACGTGCCGCCGCGGATGTGCATTGCGGCTACGGCCCCCGACTCAAGCACCCCGGTGACGGCGATCTGGTCCTCTGCGGTCTTGGCCGCGACCGCCCCGCTCGTGACGTGGGTGACCTCCGGGCGCAGGTTTTCGATGAGAGCCGAGACCTCGCGGAACTCCCCGAGCACCATGGTCAGCGCGTCGGCCGAGTGCCCGAAGGGGATCGACAGCAGCGTGGCGCCGCTGGTGACGTCCAGCACGTACGCGTAGGTGTCGTCGTAGGTGGCGCCGCCGATCCAGCCCGACCCGAGCATGCTGGTCGACAGCACCCGCCCCACGTAGCCGTCGGCGACCAGGTCCCGCAGA
>NZ_JBEPBF010000267.1:0-3605 GCF_040298985.1 Streptomyces sp. NPDC001093
TTCAGGCGAAGGCCGCCTTCACGTACGGCGGATACCAGACCGAGTGATCAAGTTCGACGCACCATTCGACGTCGGAGGTTAAAGCTCAAGCTAGGAGGGCGTCCAGGCTGCTTAGGTTCTGTGACCGCGTAGACACCTCAGGCGATTAGCAGGTCAAGCGGCGACCGGGAGTTCGGTGGGGAAGGCCGTGCTCTCATCGAACAGTGTGTGGTTCTGGAGGCAGTGGTAGAGCTGGCCGATCATGCGGTTGAAAAGGTTGCGCTGGGCGGCGGCATGCCAGTCTCCGTGGTTGTCGCGCCGCCTGCGGTAGTGGGCCTTGGCGCCGGGCGAGGCAGTGATCGCGGAAAAGGCCCACAAGTAGCCGGCGTGGTTGAGTCGGTCGTTCTTCACCCACCGGCGGGTGATGGACGACTTCTTGCCGGAGGCGCGGGTGATGGGTGAGGAGCCGGCGTACGCCTTCAGACCGCGGGCGTCGGCGAACCGGTGCCGGTCGTCTCCGATCTCGGCCAGCACCCGGGCGCCGAGCTGGACGCCGAGACCAGGGAAGCTGAGGATCACGTCAGCGTCCGGGTGCTGAGGGAAAGCCTCCTCGACCGCCTCGGCGAGGTCGTCGGCGGCGGTGCAGGCAGTCTCCAGTTGGACCAGCAGGGCCACCATCTGCTTGCCGAGCGCGTCCTCGACGAGCGGCGGCTGGTGGGCCCACTCGGCGCGGAAGACCTCGCGGAGCCGTTCGGCCTCGGCTTCGATGCCTCGCTTGCGGCCAGCGCGTTTGAGCGCGGCCTGGATCTGCGTGCGGGTCAGCCGGGCGGCCCTGGTGGGGGTGGGGGCGGTCTTGAGGAGTTCGCGGGCCTCGGGCCGGCACAGGCGTTGTTCCACTTGGCGAAGGCGTCCAGAGCGGCCGGGTAGTACTCACGGAGCAAGGACCGGAGCTGGTTGGCGCACTGTTGCTTGTTCCACGTCGCGTCCTGCTGGGCGCGGGCGAGGACGGCGAGGGCCTGGGCGAGGTCACTGTCCTGGGGCAGGGGGCGATGGGCGTGCATGTCGGTGCGGAGGATGTTCGCCAGCACCAGCGCGTCGCCGGGGTCCGACTTCTTGCCGGAGACGCAGTGGCGGTCGCGGTAGCGGGCGGCAGCCATCGGGTTGATCGCGAAGACCTGCCGCTTGCCGGTCCGTAGCACCGCCACCAGCAGGCCCCGGGAGGTCTCGATCGCCACCGGAATTGGGTTGTCCTCGGTGTCGCCGTATTCGGCGAGCAGGTCCAGCAGGATCCGGTAGCCGAACGCGTCATCGGCGATGTGCCGCTTGGCCAGCAGCTGGCCGGAGTCGTCGACGAGGGCGACGTCGTGAGTTCGTTCGGCCCAGTCGATTCCACAGTAGATCACGTTGCTCCTCCCCTGAGCGTTGACTGTTTGCGCTGGTCACGAGCGCATGCGGGCCACGCAGCGACCTAATTCAAGGACTCGACCCCATGGCCGGTCCGCCACCTCAGCAGCCGTTCGTGGCGCCAGCTCACCCCACGGGCCTCGGTCTAAGCCGGAGCCTCGAACGGCTCGGGCGTATCAAGAGGTCACCGTGCGACGGGCTCGTACCACAAACACCAACGAGTGGTCAGGCGACAGGTGTTGACGTAGTGGCGGCCGCGAAGGCACCGAGCGTCACCGCTCTACGCGGAGGCATCAACGCCGTGTTCGCCGAAGGTATCCGCCCGGTACCCACGCGACCGCCACCACGAGATCCGCCGGACCGTGCGCCGCTCTGATGCGAGGCGTCAGTCGCCAGGCAACGTTTAGACATCACGGTCCAGTTCGAACAGCACCGCAAGGCTCACAGCTCCTCGTGGCACCGTTAACAAGGAAATAGGTTCGCCGGGTTGGCCATGCTGCGCAGGGGAGTTGACGGCGCGCGTATGGTGGAGAGGAAACGCATCAACGCCCGCCCCGGGTTATGAGCCGGGCGGGCCGAACGGGGGAAGAAAGGTGCGTGCCCGATGACGATCGGGCTCCTCTCCACGATCGCTACTGTGTTCTACGGGGGTACGGTCTCGATCCTCGCTCTTACTGCGACCTTTGCTCCGCGTCGCATGCTGCGGCATGAAGCGCGCAGCACCCTTGCTGTCCTGGTACGGGGGAGGGCGGTGGAGTCGCAGCAAGTAGACGGCGTGGCAGTAGGCCCAAGCAGCTGAGCGGTCACGGCGAAGTCAAGTGCTGATCCGTTTTCGGCGCCCGGGCACGCCAGCGCCGGGGTTGGTCAGGCTGCCGTTGTGAGGGGGCGGACGCCCCCTCGACTCGGCGGCCTTATCAATCCAGTGCGATGAAGTCGAACCAAGCATCAGGCCGACAGCAGGGGCGGGATTGGCCTCGTGATCGCGGCAGCCGGCAGCAGAACGTCAGGTTCGGCGCCGGGATCCTCGGCGATGACGAGGCTGGCCGCGTCGATGTCGAAGCCGTTTGGCCAGATGGTCAGGTCGCTCGCCAGTGCGCCTTCGAGTCTCGCGTGCTGCAGGTCGGCACCGCTGAGGTCGCAGCCCCGCAGGTCAGCCAACCGCAGATCCGCACGGACGAACACCGCCCCATGGGCCCGAGCCTTGCGCAGGTTCGCCTCCCTGAGGTCCGCACCGGAGAAGTCCGCCTCCCGCAGGTCGGCCTTGACCAGGCGTGCGCCGCGCAGATCGGCTTCGAGACAGCGGACCTGATGGAGAATCGACGTCCCGAGTTCGGCATACCGCAGGTTGGCTTCGATCAGTGACGCCCCGCTCAGGTTGACCTGGTACACGCTCGCCGCTTCCAGGCATGTGGCGTCGAGGTTGACACCGTTCAGCCACAGCCCGTCGCAGTCGGCTCGACGAAGGTCGGTGAAGCTTACGTTGAGCCAACCCGGGCTGCGTTCCTGGCCAAGGACTCCGAGGCAGGTGAGCGCCACCTGAGCATCGGCGGCACGGGTCTCCAGCGGGCGTACCGAGTTGATGGACGCGTCCGCCGCCGGAGCGCCCGGCTCCTGTGGCGGCCACGGCAGATGTGTCCGAAGGTATGCCGCCATGATCGAGACGACGGCTTCGTGGTCGCGGGCGGAGTGGTCCGCGATCCGCCACAGTGCGTAGATGCCGCCGATCCGCACGTCCAGTTTGTCACTGCCGAGCTGTTCCACTGCCCGGCTGAAGCGATCGGTGACATTGCCCTCCCGGGTGGCGTTCAGCCCGTCCTGGCTGACACGCAACTGCCGCCAGGTGGCGTAGGCGCCGAACAAGACGACCGCGCCACCGACCGCCTGCAGCAGCGTGGTACGCACGTTGTTCACCGCGTTCATCCGGTCCGCGGCAGCAAGGTGGCCGCCAGCGAGATCATGGTCCACCACCATCCCTGGAAGGACCAGGAGCACTACGGACAGCACGGCCAGTGCGGCCACCCCGACCAAGGCCACGGCCACCGTGCGAGTCGCGCGCCAGCGGCTACGAACACTTTCCCCCATAGCCATCGGATCCTAGAGCAAAGCCGAACCCGGCGAACCTGAGCGGTCACGGCACTAGGGCCTGTGTGATGTTGTGATCAGGTAGTTGCCTTCAGGAGGTCGTTGATCCAGATCATCGAGGCACGGAGGTGGAGGCCGGC
>NZ_JBEPBF010000268.1:0-3493 GCF_040298985.1 Streptomyces sp. NPDC001093
CTTCGCCAGGAAGCAATAGCCGACACAACCTCCACCAGCGTCCTTGCCCCCACCTCAGCCAGAAATGGACATCGCCTTACGAACCGCCCACTAAGGACCGAGCTCGGATTCAAGCCGACGGTGGAGGCTTGGTGTCGGCGTCCGTGTGGCCGGCCCTGCCAGGGCGCCAGACTCCGGCTGATTGCCCGGCAAACCTCGGCCGACCGCCGATCAGCCGGAGATGGCCGCCGTCCAGCCGCGGACGACGGTCTGCCTCGCCTTCTCCAGTTGTGCGTCGGTCGGGAACTGCGGCGTCCCCTCCACCGTCGGCAGTTGGGCGGCGGCGGCCTTGTCGAGGGTGCCGTCCTTCTGCATGACGTCCATGAGGACCGGGCGGGCATAGCCGTGGAGCCGGAGGTTCTGGCCCTCCGTGCTGAAGAGGTACTCCTGCCACAGGCGGGCGGCCGCCGGACGCGGGGCGTTTTTGTTGATCGCCTGTGCGTAGTACTGGGGGAAGCTGCCGTCGAAGGGGATCGCGACCTGCCAGTTCACGCCCTTGCCGCGGAGCTGGTCGGCGTAGCCGAGATTGAGGTAGTCCCAGTTGATGCTGATGGGCGTCCGGCCGGCCTCGATCGTGGCTGAGGTGGACTGGAGTGCATTGAAGTTGCCGGTCCTTTTCAGCTTGGCGAAGAAGTCGAGGCCGGGCCGGATGTCGTCGAACGACCCGTTGTTCGCCAGTGCGGCCGCGTAGACGCTGGCGAAGGCGGATTCAGCCCGGGTCGGGTTCCCCTCGAGCGCCACCATGCCGCGGTAGGCGGGCTTGAGCAGATCGGCGAAGGTCTCAGGGCAGGGCTTGACGCGCCGGGTGTCGCAGCCGATCGAGATGTAGCCGCCGTAGTTGTTGGACCAGTGGGCCCCGGGGTCCTTCTGGTTGCCGGGGATCGCGTCCCACGGCGCGACCTTGTACGGCGCGAGCAGATCCTGCCGTGCCGCCGCCCGGGCGAACGTGTCGCCGACGTCGATCACGTCCGGGGCGGTCGGCCGGTTTCGGCTGCTCCTCAGGGCGCTGATCTCGTCCGCGCTGTGCGCGTACGGATCTTCCACGGTGACCTTGATGCCGTACTTCTTCTCGAAGCCGTCGATCAGGCCGCCGTAGTCCGCCCAGTCACGCGGAAGCGCGATCGCCGTGAGCCTGCCCTCCTTCTTCGCCGCGGCGACCAGGGCGCGCATCCCGCCCACGTTCTGCGCGGAGGTCGCCGACGAGGGTTTCTCGATCCGGGCGGTCGGCGTGCCGCAGGCGTTCAGACACAGTGCCGCGAGGGTGAAGCAGCCGAGTGCGGCCACGGCTCGGGCACGCGGTGCGGTCACGACGGCTCCAGGGGGTGGGGCGGCGCGATCGTGGAGTTGCGGAACTCTTGAGGGCCCCAGCGGTATGGCCGCCGCGTCGGCCCTGTCGTCCCCAAGGCCAGCGTACCCGCGCTAGTACTCCAGTTGCACTTCGCTATCGCCGCTGGTCAGAGGCTGTTTTCTGAGCATACTCAGCTACTCCAGCCGTAGATCGTGATCACGGATGCGGAGGCTGCCGTCCTGTCGCACCGAAGGTTGAGTGATCTCACCGAAGGCAGAGTGCGGGCGGTCTCGTCTCACAGGAGCTTCAGTGAGGCCCGCCCCCACAAGGGGTCTACTAACAGGCCATCTCAATTGGTGAGTCGGCGGTAACAGATGAGGGTGCATGCGATGCTGGTGAAAGCCAGGAAGTGGCTTGCCTGGCGTTCGTAGCGGCGGTGGAGGCGTCGGCACCCGGCAAGCCAGGCCATCGTGCGTTCGATCGTCCAGCGGTGCCGGCCGAGCCGCTGGCTGGAGTCCGCGCCCTTGCGGGCGATCCGGAGCGTGATTCCTCGGCCGCGTAACCATCGCCGCAGGTGGTTGTAGTCGTAGCCCTTGTCGCCGTGGAGCTTGTCCGGCCTTCGCCGCCGTCTGCCGCGCCGGGACCGGACCGGCGGAATTCCCTGCACGAGCGGGATCAATGCCTGGCTGTCGTGGATGCTGGCCCCGGAGATCACGACAGACAGGGGCATACCTGCATGATCGGTGATCAAGTGGATTTTCGAGCCGTACTTGCCTCGGTCGACAGGATTCGGCCCTGTCAGCTCCCCCTTTTCAGCGCCCTCATGTTTACGGAGTCGATCGCGCAACGGGACCAGTCCAGCTCGCCCCGAGAGCCGAGCTCGTCAAGGACCAGGCGGTGAAGCTTCGCCCACACTCGAGCCTTCGACCACTCCGCGAAGCGTCGGTGAGCCGTTGCGCCCGACGGCCCAAAAGAGGTGGACGGCAGCTGCTGCCACGTGCAACCCGACACCGCCACGAACATGATCGCGGCGAGCACTTCCCGGTCTCCGTACCGACGCCGGCCTCCACCTTGCGGCCGCGTCGGCGCCTCGGGCACCACTCGCTTGAACAACTCCCAAAGCTCATCCGGCACCAGCCGCTCAACTATCCCCACCGAGGCAGGCTATCGAGGCGCGGAATGAGGCAACTCGTGAACCGACGACGCGGCTCGGGCACGCGACTGACCTGCAAGACCACAGCCCGGCTCCGGTCAAGGCCACAATCGAGGCCCGTTCCCGTCAACGGCCGGGCAACTCAGCCGACACCCTGGACGTAATAGGTATTGTTGCCATTCGTCTATTACTCGCATCCAGGGGGTGTTCAACCTCTCATGAACACGGCCGAGGCCATTCAAGCGTGGGTGTCTGGCTGGTCCGTTTCGCGCGGCACAGCCGACCCGGCCGCTACTGCCTGGGGGTTCACCATTGACGTTGGCCTGCCCGGGCATGTCGTACGCCACGTGCTAACAACCGCCGACGATGCGGCTATCCGCAAGATCACTGAAGACACCACTGCGCCCGGCGCATGGGTGAAGGCACCCGCATCCCCAGAGGCACTCGAGCCCTGGCTCGGGCTTGGATGGTCCGTCGCCGGCGGACCCGGCTTCCTGATGTCCGTCCCGCTGAGCGCCGCCTGTTCCGACGCCCCACCCAAGACGGCCGACGGCTACCGGTTGCGCAGCTGGACCCGAGCCGGCGTCACCCATGTCCTGGTACGCACCACCGACGGTGCCTTCGCCGCACGCGGACAGATCGCCGTCGTCGGCCCCACCGCAGTCGTCGACCAGGTCGAGACCGACCCAGCTCATCAACGCCGTGGTCTGGGTCGCCTCGTGATGCACACGCTCGCCAACGCTGCCGCCGGACAGGGCGCGACAGAGGGCGTGCTCGTCGCGACGTCGGAAGGCCGGGCTCTGTACGAAACGGAGGGATGGCACGTGCTGGCTCCGCTGACCGGCGCCATGCGGAACTGAAGCCCGCTTCATCGTGGTTCCGAACACTCCAGCGAGGAGCCAAATGAGATGGCCTGTAAGACGGTGTCCTATGTGGTGATCGCTCGTTGGGTTGTTTATGGGGCGGGGTACTTGGAGTTGGATTGTTCCGGATGGGCTGTGGGAGATCGCGAA
>NZ_JBEPBF010000269.1:0-3158 GCF_040298985.1 Streptomyces sp. NPDC001093
GGACGCCGTCCGGCACAGCGCCACCGTGCGCGGCAGGCGCGTCGACCTCACCCCGACGGAGTTCCGGCTGCTGGCGGCACTCACCGCGGCCGGCGGAGAGCTGGTGCGCCGCCGCGATCTGGTCCGCGCGGGCTGGCCGGAGGGGGCACAGGTCAGCGACAACACGCTGGACCAGTACCTGACCCGGCTGCGCCGCAAGCTGCGCGCGGCGGGCAGCGAGCGGACCATCGCCACCGCACGCGGGATCGGCCACCGCCTGACCTGAGGCCGCACCACCACATGCCCTCGGCTCTCGGCCGCAGACCGGCCTTCCCCGGCCCGGCAGGCGGACCCGTACGGGCGGGGCGTTCCATGGCCCCGGGCACGGGGCCCGGGGCGTGAAGGTCAGCAGGGCGGCGAGCCCCTGCGCACCGGCGCACCGAGCGGAAGGGCGGCCGGGGTCAGGGTGCGGCGTGCGGGCCGTCCGGGCGGGTCGTGCGCTGGCGGACCGTCTCGCGGCTGAGTTCCTCCGTCTCCGGCTCCGGCAGCCGCTCGAAGCCGTCCGCCGTGATCACGCAGACGACGGGGAAGATACGGCGGTGCAGATCGGGGCCGCCGGTCGCCGAGTCCTCCTCCGCCGCGTCGTACAGCGCCTGGAGCGCGGCGAGGACGGCCTCGCGCCGGGTGAGGCCGGGCCGGTACAGCTTCTTCAGGGCGCCCCGGGCGTACGGGGAGCCGGAGCCCTCGGCGTAGAAGTCGTACTTCTCGTAGAGGCCACCGGTCGCGTCGAAGCCGAAGATGCGGCCGCGTCCGCCGTCGGGCGCGGTGACGTCGTACCCGGCGAACAACGGCACGACGGCGAGGCCCTGCATCGCCTGGGCGAGGTTCTGCCGGATCATGGCCGCGAGCCGGGTCGCCTTGCCGGCCAGGGTCATCGCAGTGCCCTCGATCTTCTCGAAGTGCGCGAGCTCGACCTGGTAGAGCCGCACCATGTCGACGGCGAGGCCGACGGTGCCCGCGAAGGCCACGGCCGTGTGGTCGTCGGCGGGGTGCACCTTCTCCAGGTCGCGCTGGGCGATCAGATTGCCCATGGTCGCCCGGCGGTCGCCGGCGATCAGCACGCCGTCGCGGTAGGTGAGGGCGAGCACGGTGGTGCCGTGCGGGAACCGGTCGGCCGCCATCCGCACCCCGGCGGGCAGCACGGGCGCGGTGGGCAGCAGCCCGGGGCGGTGCGCGGCCAGGAACTCGGTGAAGGACGAGGTCCCCGGCGTGAAGAACGCCTCGCTCGGCAGCCCCGCCGTGTCGCTCCCCGCCATGACTCTCCCCCTCCGTGTGACGGCACCGGACGTCCGACTCCTACCTGCGGCGGGCGCTCGGGAAACTCCCGGTCCGTCACAGGGCTTTGCGCCGCACCAGCACCCCGAGCACCAGCAATCCCGGGAGCAGGGGCAGCCACACGGTCAGCAGCCGGTACCCGAGCACGGCGGAGGCGGCGGCCACGCCGGGGGCGCCGGAGACGGTGAGGGCGAGGGCGAGCGCCGCGTCCAGGGAGCCGAGGCCGCCCGGGGTGGGCAGCAGCGCGGCGGCGCTGCTGGCGGCGAGGTACAGCAGGGCCACCTGGAGCGGGGGCAGCGGCAGTTCGACGGCCTGGGTGACGGCGATGAGGACGAGCGCGTGCAGCGCGGCGAAGGCGACGGAGCCGCCCCACAGGGCCGCCGCTCGCGCGGGACAGGCGTGCAGGGCACGGATGTCGGCCGCCACAGCCGACAGGGCGCGGCGGCAGCGCGCCCACCAGGGGGTGACCGGCAGGGCCGCGAGCAGCACGAGTCCGCCGAGGGCGACGGCGAGGGTCGTCGGGGTGGGCTGCGGCGGGCGCAGCAGCCCCGGGCAGGCCGGGGCCAGCAGCGCGATCAGTGCCAGGCGGACCGCGGCACCGGCGGTGGCCTTGACGGCGAGGGCACTGGCCGAGCGGCCCGCGGGCAGTCCGCAGCGCATCAGGAACCTGAGGTTCACCGCACCCGCGCCGAGCCCGGCGGGCAGCAGATGGTTGGCGGCGGAGGCGGCCAACGGGGCGGCGACCAGCCGGGCACCGGGCAGCCGCCGGAGCACCGCGCCCTGCTGGGCGAGCGCCGAGGCCGCCCAGGTGCCGAGGGCCGCCGTCGCGCCGACCAGCAGCCAGCCCTGGTCGGCGCCGGCCAGCCGCCCGGCCCCGCTCTCGAGGGCGGGCCAGTGCCGGCGGGCCAGGTAGAGCCCGCCCAGCAGGACCGCGAGCAGGACACCGGCGTGCCAACAGGCCTGCCGACGGCCCAGGGACGGGGCGAGTTCCGGCGGGGACTCCAGGGGCCGTCCCTGGGTACGGGGCGGGGACGTCATCGGCCGCCCCCGGGTACGGAGTAGTACAGCCGCTGTCCGTCGAGCGGTTCGGACGGCCAGTCGCGGGCGTATCCGGGCGGCCGGGTGCCGTCGGGAACCAGCGCGGCGACCGGGATCCGCCGGGCGGTGCCGATGACGGCCTCCTCGGTGCTGTTGGTGTGGTGCCCGGTCGTCGCGACCGAGGAGCAGCCGGTGTAGAACGCGACGGGCACGGCCCCGTCCCCGGTGAGCAGGCAGGGCGGGCGGACGCCGAGCCGGTGCAGGGAGGCGGCGGTGCGGGACCAGCCGCGGCGGTCCTCGGTGGTGTTGTGGACCGTGTTCTCCAGGACGGCCAGCTGCACCGCGAGATGGGCGGCGAGTCCGAGGCAGACCAGGGTGGCGAGAACCGGGCGCCGGGGCCGGCGCGGCGCCGTGACCGGGTACGCCAGTACGTCGGCGACCGGCAGTGCGAGCAGGGCGTAGGCCGGCAGCAGGAAGCGCGGGGCGGCGTAGCCGATCATGAACAGGTACGGGAAGGCGGCGGTGGCCGCACAGGCGAGCGGCAGCAGCGTGGCCGTCGTACGCCGGGCGCGGACGGCTACGACGAGCCCGAGCACGGCGAGCAGCGGCAGGACGAACCACCAGACGGTGATCAGCGGGTTGGGGAGGTGGCCGGTGCAGGGCCGGCACAGCGCCCGGCCGCCGAGGCTGCGCAGCTGGTCGACGACGGCGAGGTGCCAGCCGAGGCCGCCCTGGATCGCCGAGCCCTCGGACAGCCGGCGCACCAGGCCGCCGTATGCGGCGTACGCCTCGATCACCCACTCGGC
>NZ_JBEPBF010000270.1:0-3125 GCF_040298985.1 Streptomyces sp. NPDC001093
CGCCCGAGAGCTACCTCGCCGGCCTCCACCTCCGTGCCTCGATGATCTGGATCAACGACCTCCTGAAGGCAACTACCTGATCACAACATCACACATGCCCTAGTAGGACTCCGTTAGGTTGGTCTGCCTGCAGTGTTCAGGGGCATGAGGACTGTGTGGACGCACATGAAGTCAATCGTGTTCGGGCGAAGTTGGCGTTATTCGTGGCGGACGTGTTCGCCTCGATACCGCGCAAGGACCAGCGGGCCAAGAGCGACTGCTATCTGCGGGGACTGATGATGGACGGCCGCCGCAAGTCCATCCAGGCCATGGCCTCGCGACTGCCGGACGGCAACGAGCAGAACCTGCAGCAGTTCGTGAACCAGTCCACGTGGGATCCGGTGCCGGTGCGCCGGCGGATCGCCGAGCGGATGGTGCCGCAGATCGGTCCGGACGCCTGGGCGATCGATGACGTGTCGTTCCCCAAGGACGGCAGGATGTCGGTCGGGGTTGCCCCCCAGTACTGCGGTGCGCTGGGCAAACAGGCGAACTGCCAGGTCGCGGTCAGCGTGTACGCGGTCTCCGACACAGCCTCGTGCCCGCTGAACTGGCGGCTGTTCCTGCCCAAGGAGTGGGCCGAGGACACCGTCCGGCGACGGCGGACCGGCGTGCCCAAGGACGTCGGGCACCGGGAGAAGTGGCGCCTTGCCCTGGACGCCCTGGATGAACTGGCCACCTGGCAGCTGGTGCCGCCGGTCGTGGTGGCGGACGCCGGCTACGGCCAGAACGCCGACTTCCGCGCCGCCCTGGCCGAGCGGGAGATCCGTTACGTGGTCGGCATCCGCGGCGATCTGACCGTCCAGCCCCATGACGCCCTCCCCGAGGCCCCCGCCTGGTCCGGCAACGGCCGACGGCCGGTGCCCCGCTACCGGCAGCCACCCGTGCCGGTGGCGGAACTGGCCACGGCCGCCGGACGGGAAGCCTTCAGCGAGGTGACCTGGCGGGAAGGCTCCCGCGGCCCGATGACCTCCCACTTCCTCACGGTGCAAGTCCGGCCGGCCGGGGTGCGCCCGCGTCGACTGGCCCAGCAAGCCGCGGTGGCCGAGCACGGCCGGTGGGACGGCGTCCTGCCCCCGGTGCAACTGCTGGCCGAATGGCCCGACGGCGAAGACAACCCGACCCGCTTCTGGCTGTCCGACCTGCCCGACGACACCCCGATCCCGGACCTGGTCCGCCTGGCAAAGATCCGCTGGCGCATCGAGCACGACTACCGAGAACTCAAGCACGGCCTGGGCCTGGACCACTTCGAAGGCCGCTCCTGGCCGGGCTGGCACCACCACGCCACCCTGGTCACCGCCGCCCACGCCTTCCTGACCGAACAGCGGCTGAGCCCAAAAGCCGACACACCGGACTCACCCTGTACCAGATCCTCGACATCCTTCAGGACCTGCTGAACTGCTGGACCGGCATCTGCACCACCTGTCACCGACCTCTGCCCGGCAGGACCACGCCAAGATCAAGACGGGCTTGTGTCGAAAGTGGCTGGCTGTGACTCTGTGGCCTGTGTTTCTATTCCGGAGTGAACATCAAGAGCTCCGGGGTGCCTGATGAGAGGCCGAGCCTCTGCGTCCGGCAGAGGGCTGATGGCGATGTTGAGGAGTGTGTGCGGGTCCTCGCGGAGGTCCATCAGCTTGACGGCTATCCGGTGAACTGGCCTGATCGGCCGGGCGAGTGGCTGTCACGCGGTCCCGTGCTGGGCTCCTGGGTTGCCGAGCTCGAAGGCCGCCTGATTGGGCATGTCAGTTTGTCGCAAGGCGGCGAAGGTGATCTGGCCCCGATGTTGTGGAGTGAGCGGAACGGGGCGACGCGGGGTATGACCGCCGTGGTCGGCAGACTGTTCGTGGCCCCGCAGGCGAGGGGACATGGGATCGGTGCGCTGCTGATCGGCCGAGCAGTGGAGGAAGCGCGGCGTCGTGGCCTGCATCCGGTGCTCGACGTCGTCGCATCCGATACTGCCGCGGCAGCCCTGTATGAGCGGCTGGGCTGGAAGCTGATGGCTACAGTCGAGCAGCAGTGGAGCCCTTACCAGACGGTGGCCATCCTCTGTTACGCAGCGCCATCGTGACGTGACCGGTCATAGCCACTCGTTGATGGCCGCGACGAGGACGGTCGCTTCGTAGCGGACCGCGAGCTTGTCGTACCGGGTGGCCACGGCGCGGTGTCTCTTGAGACGATTGATGCCACACTCGACCGCGTGCCGGGCCTTGTAGTCCTGCGGGTCGAACTTCGGCGGCCGGCCGCCGCGGAAGCCGAGTTTCTTGCGGTTGCGGGCCTGGTCGGCCTTGTCCGGGATGGTGCAGCGGATCCCGCGCCGCCTCAGGTAAGCGCGGTTCTTCCGGGATGCGTACGCTTTGTCGGCGCGCACCCGATCGGGCCGGGTGCGCGGCCTGCCCGGTCCGGGACGCGGGACACGGACCTTGTTCAGGACGGGCTCGAACTGCGGGGAGTCGCCCCGCTGCCCGGCCGTGATCACGATGGACATGGGCTTCTGGCCCTGCTCGACGGCCAGGTGCAGTTTCGTGGTCAGGCCGCCGCGCGAGCGCCCGAGACCATGGTCGTCCGGTTCGATGCTGACGCCGCCAGGTGGCTCCTTCTGCAGCTCCCCTTTTTCCTCGCGCCGGCGGCGTGCTGGTGGGCCCGGCACACCGTGGAGTCGACGTTGATGTCCCAGGTGATCAGCTCTTTCGCGTCGGCCCGGGCCTGGAGCGCGGTGAAGATTCGATGCCAAGTGCCGTCCCGTTGCCACCGGCGGAACAGGTCGTAAGCCCGGCTCCACGGCCCGTACTCGGCGGGCAGGTCCCGCCACGGGATGCCGGTGCGGACCCGGAACCGTATGCCGTCGATCAGCTGCCTCCTGGCCCACGCCGGCGGCCGTCCGGGCTTCTTGCCTTTCGGCAACAGCGGTTCCAGTACTGCCCATTGCGCGTCCGTCAGATCTCCACGTGCCACGAACCAAGATCATCGCACCATCAAGATCCACTTTCGACACAGGCCCTAGCTTGAGCTTTAACCTCCGACGTCGAATGGTGCGTCGAACTTGATCACTCGGTCTGGTATCCGCCGTACGTGAAGGCGGCCTTCGCCTG
>NZ_JBEPBF010000271.1:0-2924 GCF_040298985.1 Streptomyces sp. NPDC001093
GATACGAACGCAAGGCCGAACACTTCCTGGCCTTCACCGCCATCGCCTGCAGCCTCATCTGCTACCGCAGACTCACCAAATGAGACGACGTCTTATGCGCGGCTGCGTTCGCCCTCGCGGCCTGGTTCACCCAGTCGCGCAGGCCGCTGTGGCCGCGAGCAGCCGCGGCCCTCGCCCTGGTCCTGCTGATGCCACTCGACTCACTTGCCACCACACAGCTCGCCCGGAGCGAGCAGGACAAGGAACTGGCCGATGCCCGTGTCCCCCTGCTCGGGCCACAACTGCCCACGGGCTACCACCTGAACGGCGTTGGCACCACCGGGTCGACAGCCGGAGACGAGGCCACCTTCTACTACCGGATCTCACCCGACAGCCTGGGCAGGGGCGCGAACACCATGGACGAGCTCCACCAGGAGATCCAGGTGACCGTCGGCCCCGTACAGCCGGGTTTCACCCCACCCTCCCACTGCGCCGCGCTCACCAGCGTCTACCCCGTGCCGTCACCCGCCTGCACCCCGGTGGCTCCTGGAGTGTGGCGGTGGTCGAACCACGAGTACGTCGAGTACTTCACCCGGGTCGGCGACGCTGTCGCAGTCCTCCAAGCCCGCACTCCCCCAGTGAGCAGCGCCGTTCTTCGAAAGCTCGCCAGCACCATGCGAGTCCGCACGCCGTCGTACTTCACCGGGGGCTGAACGGCTTCCTGGGTCTGTCCGAGCGCCACAGAGAGCCGGATGGGGTAATCGGCTGACACGCCCGCACGAGCCGCTCTCGTTTCTCACCGCCATCGGCCGGGAGAAATCCGGCTCGGCGCTCTCCCGAGGCCGCGATGGCCAGGTTCCGGGTCAAGTACGTCCTGGCCACCAAGCTCGTCAACGAACTCGTCGAAGCCGCCGACGAGAAGCAGCTGACCAAGACCATTGCCCGGCTGACCAAGACCATTGCCCGCTACGGCCACGTGGACCTCCTCGCAACAGACGAGTTGGGCCGACTTCAGCGCGCCCCATAAGGTGGTCTGATGTTCGATCGGTTGGAGATCCGCGTGGTGCCGCCGGGACCCCGGTTCGCTGCCCAGTTGCGGTTCCGGGTCAACGGCGAGGACGTGATCGAAGGGGCGGTCGACGAGGGCGGCCATGGGCCATTCGCGGCTGACATGCTGCCTGCTGGCCGGCCCAGCCTCCTGCGGGCGACCAGCGAGGCACGCCGTCTGGAGTTGGGGGAACCGGAGTGCACCGGCAGTTGCTGCGGTTTCCTGTCCGTCGTCGTGCAACGGTTCGGGGACATCGTGCAGTGGTCGGACTGGGAGGTTCCGCACGCCCCCGCCTCCCCGCCGCCGGAGTTCCACTTTGACGCCAGCCAGTACGACGCCGAAGTGACTCGCGCTGAGGCAGACCGGTGGTGGCAGGTCCGTACGTAGTCCAGCACGGCGCGCCCCTGCCTGGCTGCGGGCTCTTACCGTCTCCGAGTCCTTGGTCAAGGGGGAACGTCCCCAGTCGGCCCGGTGCTGTCGAAACTCGGGTTCTGGGCCCGCGGGCTGGGGAGGCTGGCCGCCGAATCGTTGCACCGGCGCGCCGATTTCAAGCGGCTGTGGTCCCGGTACGACAAGGGCTTGCCGTCCTGGGAGGACGAGCCGTGGATCGCGCACAACGCCACTACTCTGCTCACGCTGCTCGACGGCGCCGGAATCGCAGCTCCTCCGGGTCTTTCCGAGGAGTTGGCTCGGATCGGGACAGCAGGTGGGGAGGAGTATCCAGCCTTTACCCCGGGCGACACCTGTCCTGACAACAACCTGCTCACCTCTCATGGGCTACGGCTGATCGACTTCGAGGCGGCCTGCTACCAGTAGGTGTTCCTGACGGCCGCGTACTGCCGGATGCCGTTCTCCAGCTGCTGGTGCGTCTTCAACCTGCCGGCCAAGATGGCCGGGGAGATCGAGCAGGCGTATCGCAAGGAGGTCGTCGGCGTGTACCCGGCACTGGCCGAGGATGAGGTGTGGCAAGCCGGCATGCGGCAGGCCATAGCGGTCTGGACGGTGGAGGCGACGGTGCGTCTACTGCCTCGCACCGTTGAGGATGGGTTGCTCCATCGGACTCGACGTCCGGCCCCGACGAGGCGCCAGGTGCTGAGGCATCGCTGGGAGATGGCGAGCAGGCTGGAGGAGTTCCCAGCCCTCGCGGACACAATGCAGTTGCTGCTGCGTCAGGTCGCCGGAGGCTGGGAGGTGGCCCCGCTGCCGGGGTATCCGGCTTTCGGGAACTGAGGGGCGAGTGAACCGTCTCAGGCACCGGTCGATGTATCGACTACCGGCTGATGGTGCATCGGGGCAGGATCTGCGGAGTGTCTGCCGATCTTGTTCCTGATGACCTTCTCAGGTCGTCGGCTGCTCAGGGGTGACCAGTTGGCGTCGGCTTCGGGACTGGACCGAGGCCGGTGTCTGGCCCCGCCTCCACAACGCTCTCCTCGGTGAATTGCGGGCGCTGGGACTGCTCGCGATGGACGACGCGGCGGTGGGCTCCCACGTCCGCGCCCTGAAAGGGGGAGACCATGTCGGACCCTCACCTGTCAACCGTGCGCGTCCAGGCTCCAAGCACCATGTAATCGTCGACCGGCACGGCACTCCGCTAGGGTCTGTCGTCAAACCGGGGGCGCGATCAGGTGCCCGTAGGCCACGATGGTGGCTGGAGGAGAATGCCGTCATGGCTCCTACTTCTCCTGCGTCGCGGCTGGTAGCAGCGGCCGCCAGGACCCGGATCCGCCCCTTGGGTCTCCGTCAGCGTGGCCAGTCTCGCCTCTGGCTGGACGATCATGGCTGGTGGCTGGGGCTTGTCGAGTGGAGCCTCCCCCTGAGTGGTGGACACGCTGATACTGGATCTGCTTGATCCGGAGGAAGCGAGAAGACCGCCGATGGCGATGAAGGACTACTCGGA
>NZ_JBEPBF010000272.1:0-1419 GCF_040298985.1 Streptomyces sp. NPDC001093
AACACAGTGGACGCGAGCAACTGAGGACAAGCCCTCGGCCTATTAGTACCGGTCACCTCCACCAGTTACCTGGCTTCCAGATCCGGCCTATCAACCCAGTCGTCTACTGGGAGCCTTACCCCATCAAGTGGGTGGGAGTCCTCATCTCGAAGCAGGCTTCCCGCTTAGATGCTTTCAGCGGTTATCCCTCCCGAACGTAGCCAACCAGCCATGCCCTTGGCAGAACAACTGGCACACCAGAGGTTCGTCCGTCCCGGTCCTCTCGTACTAGGGACAGCCCTTCTCAAGACTCCTACGCGCACAGCGGATAGGGACCGAACTGTCTCACGACGTTCTAAACCCAGCTCGCGTACCGCTTTAATGGGCGAACAGCCCAACCCTTGGGACCGACTCCAGCCCCAGGATGCGACGAGCCGACATCGAGGTGCCAAACCATCCCGTCGATATGGACTCTTGGGGAAGATCAGCCTGTTATCCCCGGGGTACCTTTTATCCGTTGAGCGACGGCGCTTCCACAAGCCACCGCCGGATCACTAGTCCCGACTTTCGTCCCTGCTCGACCCGTCGGTCTCACAGTCAAGCTCCCTTGTGCACTTACACTCAACACCTGATTGCCAACCAGGCTGAGGGAACCTTTGGGCGCCTCCGTTACCCTTTAGGAGGCAACCGCCCCAGTTAAACTACCCATCAGACACTGTCCCTGATCCGGATCACGGACCCAGGTTAGACATCCAGCACGACCAGACTGGTATTTCAACGACGACTCCACACACACTGGCGTGCATGCTTCACAGTCTCCCAGCTATCCTACACAAGCCGAACCGAACACCAATATCAAACTGTAGTAAAGGTCCCGGGGTCTTTCCGTCCTGCTGCGCGAAACGAGCATCTTTACTCGTAGTGCAATTTCACCGGGCCTATGGTTGAGACAGTCGAGAAGTCGTTACGCCATTCGTGCAGGTCGGAACTTACCCGACAAGGAATTTCGCTACCTTAGGATGGTTATAGTTACCACCGCCGTTTACTGGCGCTTAAGTTCTCAGCTTCGCCCACCCGAAAGTGAGCTAACCGGTCCCCTTAACGTTCCAGCACCGGGCAGGCGTCAGTCCGTATACATCGCCTTACGGCTTCGCACGGACCTGTGTTTTTAGTAAACAGTCGCTTCTCGCTGGTCTCTGCGGCCACCCCCAGCTCGAGGAGCAAGTCCTCTCACCAGAGCTGGCCCCCCTTCTCCCGAAGTTACGGGGGCATTTTGCCGAGTTCCTTAACCATAGTTCACCCGAACGCCTCGGTATTCTCTACCTGACCACCTGAGTCGGTTTAGGGTACGGGCCGCCATGAAACTCGCTAGAGGCTTTTCTCGACAGCATAGGATCATCCACTTCACCACAATCGGCTCGGCATCAGGTCTCAGCCTCG
>NZ_JBEPBF010000272.1:1515-2904 GCF_040298985.1 Streptomyces sp. NPDC001093
TTGATGTGCGACGGATTTACCTACCGCACGGCCTACACCCTTACCCCGGGACAACCACCGCCCGGGATGGACTACCTTCCTGCGTCACCCCATCACTCACCTACTACCAGATCGGTCCGGCGGCTCCACCACTCCCCCTTGCCCGAAGGCTCCGGGGCGGCTTCACGGCCTTAGCATCACTGGATTCGATGTTTGACGCTTCACAGCGGGTACCGGAATATCAACCGGTTATCCATCGACTACGCCTGTCGGCCTCGCCTTAGGTCCCGACTTACCCTGGGCAGATCAGCTTGACCCAGGAACCCTTAGTCAATCGGCGCACACGTTTCTCACGTGTGAATCGCTACTCATGCCTGCATTCTCACTCGTCAACCGTCCACGACTACCTTCCAGTGCCGCTTCACCCGGCAGACGACGCTCCCCTACCCATCACAGCACCCGTTGGGGCTATACGCTGCAATGACACGACTTCGGCGGTACGCTTGAGCCCCGCTACATTGTCGGCGCGGAATCACTAGACCAGTGAGCTATTACGCACTCTTTCAAGGGTGGCTGCTTCTAAGCCAACCTCCTGGTTGTCTGTGCGACTCCACATCCTTTCCCACTTAGCGTACGCTTAGGGGCCTTAGTCGATGCTCTGGGCTGTTTCCCTCTCGACCATGGAGCTTATCCCCCACAGTCTCACTGCCGCGCTCTCACTTACCGGCATTCGGAGTTTGGCTAAGGTCAGTAACCCGGTAGGGCCCATCGCCTATCCAGTGCTCTACCTCCGGCAAGAAACACACGACGCTGCACCTAAATGCATTTCGGGGAGAACCAGCTATCACGGAGTTTGATTGGCCTTTCACCCCTAACCACAGGTCATCCCCCAGGTTTTCAACCCTGGTGGGTTCGGTCCTCCACGAAGTCTTACCTCCGCTTCAACCTGCCCATGGCTAGATCACTCCGCTTCGGGTCTTGAGCGTGCTACTACAGCGCCCTGTTCGGACTCGCTTTCGCTACGGCTTCCCCACCCGGGTTAACCTCGCAACACACCGCAAACTCGCAGGCTCATTCTTCAAAAGGCACGCAGTCACGAGATGCAGCAAGCTGCATCCGACGCTCCCACGGCTTGTAGGCACACGGTTTCAGGTACTATTTCACTCCCCTCCCGGGGTACTTTTCACCATTCCCTCACGGTACTATCCGCTATCGGTCACCAGGGAATATTTAGGCTTAGCGGGTGGTCCCGCCAGATTCACACGGGATTTCTCGGGCCCCGTGCTACTTGGGTGTCTCTCCAACGAGCCGCTGACGTTTCGACTACGGGGGTCTTACCCTCTACGCCGGACCTTTCGCATGTCCTTCGCCTACATCAACGGTTTCTGACTCGTCCTGTCGCCGGCAGAC
>NZ_JBEPBF010000273.1:0-2845 GCF_040298985.1 Streptomyces sp. NPDC001093
ACCGCTACGACCAGTGGCCCAAGCTGCTGCAGACGATGAAGATCGACAAGAAGTCCCGCGGCGACCTGCTCCGCTTCATCGTCCTCGACGGCCTGACCAAGCCGACCGTCCTGGAGGGCCCGGACCCGGCCGTCCTGCTCGCCGCCTACGGCGAAGTGGGCCAGTAGCTCCGCCGACGCGTCAGCACGTGAGGGAATTCGCCCCGGTCGGCCCAACCGATGGAAGGAATCCGCGAGTTGCCCGCTCGCACTGGAGTGGGGCTACGGCGGACCGCCACGCTGGTCGAGCTGAGCCCCGGGCATGACCGGCCCAGCGTGATGAAGATCGATCGCCGCAGTGTGAGGAGAGAACGATGAAGATCACCCGCCACCCCCAGGGCGCACCGTGCTGGGCGGATCTCGACACTCCCGACGTCGCGTCCGCACGTGCCTTCTACAGCTCCCTCTTCGGTTGGCAGGCTCTGGAACTCCCCAGCGGATACGTGAACTTCACGCTGCACGGAGAGAAGATCGTGGGCGCGATCAAGCTCAAGGAGGGAGAGGAGCACTCGGCCGGCTGGACCGTCTACTTCATGACGGATGACCTGGTCGAGACGACGAAGGCGGTGGAGGCCGCCGGCGGCAGCGTGGCCAGCCCCCCGCGGAAGGTGTCGGTCGCCGGTAGCGCCGCGGTCTACCGGGCCCCTGACGGAGCGCTCTTCGGCGCCTGGGAGCCGGACAAGCACCCCGGGTCCGGCCTGGTGCACGAACCCGGCACCCCGTCCTGGTACGGACTGGGCACTCTGGACGTCGTCGGCTCCACGGCGTTCTACACCCAGGTCTTCGGCTGGACGGCCGCAGCGCCGACGGCGGGCGACACCACGCCCGTCACGGCATCCGGCGACTCGGTGGAGTTCGGCGGAATCACCGACGGGCCGGCCGTCTCACCGGGCTGGACCCTGCACTTCGGCGTGGAGGACGTCGACGCGGCATCGGCGACGGCGGTCTCGCTGGGCGGCGCGGTCGTCTCCGCTCCCACGGACGTCACCGGGGTCGGCCGGGTCGCCGTGCTGAAGGACCCGTGCGGCGTGAGCTTCGCGCTGGTCAGCCCAGCCTGACGGCAGTCGTACGGCCCCGGTGGGCCGCTTCGGCGGAGAGCGTTCCCACCGGGGCACTGCCTCGCTTGCTCGCACCTGTCCTCAAGCCGGCCGACACAGCGCCACGGCCGGCCCTCGTAGTGAGCCCCTTGTGCGGAGGAGGGAGGTGGTTCGCCGTGCAGAGCGAGCCTCCCAGTCGAACCCCGCGTACGGCCGTCCCCCACCGGAGCGCGCTGTGACTTCTCGCAGCTGACCTCCACCAGGCAGGGACGGTGCCGGTACGCGCCTCGCGAAGTAGAGCATCCCGCCCCATCGCCCACCGAGGTGACTCCTGCCATGACGCACACCCAGCTGACCGACGACGAGCTGCCCACGGAGCTTCAGGACGCTTTGGAGCGCCACGACCTGCGTGACGCACAGTACTTGCTGGGCCAGCGCCCGCCCCACGTCATCGCCGACGAGCTGGCCCGGATGAACGCCGTGGACGCGGTGGTCGCGTTCCGGCTCCTCGACAAGGACGAGGCCATCAAGGTCTTCGAGGAACTGGAGCCCATCGACCAGCGGGCCGTCCTGATGGGCCTGCGGGACACGGCCTTCCACGAACTGGTCGAAGAGCTGGATCCCGACGACCGGGTGCGCATGCTCCGCGAGGCCCCGGCCAAAGTGGTGCAGAGGGTCCTGGCCGGGCTCAGCGCGCATGAGCGACGCGTGACCGCCGCCCTGCTGGGATATCCGGAAGGCTCGGTGGGGCGTTACATGACCCCCGAGATGGTCGCGCTGGACCAGCACCTGACCGTGCAACAGGCGCTGGATCTCGTCCGATCCAGGGGCGCGGACGCGGAGACCGTCTACACGCTGCCCGTCGTGGACACCGGGCGCCGCCTGACCGGCGTGGTCGAACTGCGGGAACTCGTGCTCAGCCCGCCGGGAAAAGGCGTCCTCGACCTCGTCTCCGCCGATGTCCCCCGCGCGCACGCCGCCGACCCCGCGGAGGACGCGGCTCGCCTGATGCGCGAGACGAACACCCTGGACCTGCCTGTCGTCGACAGCGAGGAAAGGCTGGTCGGCCTGCTCACCATCGACGACGCGGTCGAGGTGATCGAGGAGGCGGACACGGAGGACGTCGCACGCCAGTCCGGATCGGCTCCGTGGAGCGGGCACTACATGGCGGCGACCGTGTGGCAGCTGGCTCGCTACAGGGTGGTGTGGCTCCTGCTTCTGCTGCTGGCCGCGACACTCACCGTGACGGTGACGAAGGCCTTCGAAAGCACACTTGAGCAGGTCACCCAGCTCGCCATGTTCATTCCGCTGCTGATCGGTACCGGCGGAAACGCGGGGGCTCAGGCGGCCACGGCCGCGGTACGCGCGCTGGCCGTGGGTGAGGTACGCGGCTCGGACCTGCCCGCGATCATCTGGCGGGAGTGCCGGGTGGGGGTCGTCCTCGGAACGATGCTGGCAACCCTGGGGATGGCGCTGGGCACGGCGTTCGTGGGCGCCCACATCGCTCTCGTCGTCGGCATCGCGCTCGTGATCATCTGTGGCTGGGCGGCGACGGTCGGCGGGGCCATGCCGCTCCTGGCCAAACGAGTCCACATCGATCCAGCGGTGATCTCGGCCCCCATGGTCACGACACTGGTGGACGCCACAGGACTGGTGATCTACTTCGTCACTGCCCGAGTGGTCCTGGGTATCTGAAAGATGCCGCCACACCCCTCCCGGGCCCGCGTTCGTGCGGGCCCGGCGGGGGGGGGGCGGCGCGGGAGCGGCGGC
>NZ_JBEPBF010000274.1:0-2736 GCF_040298985.1 Streptomyces sp. NPDC001093
GCGTGGTCCCGGCCACCACGCCCGGCCATCTGGCGTTCGCGGCCCGGCTCGCCACCGCCGAACCCGAGGCCACCGCCGACCTCGCCGCGCTCCTCAACGCCGCTACCGAGCCGGCCGGCACCGACAGGGGCCCGGCGTGAACCGCGACCAGGAGCCGGAGGTTGTCGCGGTCTGGCACACCGCGAGCGCCGTCGGCCGGCACTTCGAGGAGTTGCTCGCCGTCGGCACCGTGCGTGCATGGACCGAGCCGCCGATCGGCGAGACGTACTACCCCGGCCATGACGACCCCGACTACAACCCGATCTGCCACTGCCCGCGCACACCGCGCGCCTTCTGCATGGAGTGCGCCGGCTGCGCCGACTGCGAGCAGTGCCGCTGCCCCAGGCCGGCCCCGCCTGTGTTCTCACCCTCTGCAACCTCCCAGACCTCCCAGATCCCCGGGCGAAACCTGTGAGGGATCTGGGAGCCTGGGGCCGGAAATACCCGGTAAGTCCGTGATGCCTGGGAGGTTGGGAGGCCGTTCTCCCAGGCAGACGCGTTCCTGGGAGATGACCGGTGAGCCTGTGACACAACTGGGAGGTGCAGCCCGTGACGATCACGGAAGGTGACTGTCACGCTGTCACGCCCAGGGGGTGTCACGCACCCCGTCCGGCTGTCACGCTGGGGTGTCACGCGGCCGGTTTAGCCCCGAACCACGGGCCCGGACCCCGATCCGGGCCTCTTGCCTGATCAGCGTGACACGGCCCTGGTCCGGTTACCGTCCGCTCCCGAACAGTCCTAACAGTCCTGGGTCCCGAGACCGGCGTTTCCCTGGTGGACACGAACGGGGCCAGTAGCTGGGTCCACTTGGGTCCCCGGGGCTCACCCGCTCGCCCAGGCCGGTTCGTCCGGAGTGGTCCCCAGTACCGGGGGCGGCCGATACCGTTGGGGAGACGCCAGTTCCGCCCTTACGGAGCCCTCGATGAGCGAACAGCCGGCACCCGCCGACCACGCCCGGCAGCAGCTGGAGCCCGCGGCCGCCGACGCAGTCCGTGCCTACGCGGCCAAAACCCGTGAGAACGCCGACCAGTTTGCCGCCGTCCTGGAGGACATCGCCACCAACGGCCTGCCGTCGGTGGAGGACTGCACGCCGTGGGAGGAGCTGCGCGAGGCCCACCTCGCCCGGCTCGCCGCGCAGCGCCCGGCCGTCGCCTGATGGCCCCGCAGCCCGGCCCGCGCCGCGCCCGGATCGCCTTCTCCGACTCCGCCGCCAAGCAACTGGAGAACATCACCAGCGAGACGGAGATCCACGCCCTGGACCGCGCCCTGGTCGTCGTCTCCGTCGACCCCGACGTGGGCGAGCCGATCCCCGGCGACACCGCCGGCCCTCAGCTGCGCCAGTACACCGACCATGTCGAACAGGTCCGGATCCTGTACTTCGTCACCGCGCTGCGCACCGTCGTTATCTCGGGTTTGTGTCGCGTCGTTGCAGCTCAGGGCGTCGCTGCTGTGTGAGGGACGTTAGCCATGGTCCCGCTTCAAATAGGGTGACGGGGTGTCTCAGAGTCCTGATCAGCCGCTTCTGCCGTCTCGTCATCAAGTCGGCAGCCTTCGTGACTTCCTCCATGGAAGGACGTACTCGGCTGCCTCAGTCACCATCCGGCTCGACGGTGCACCGTCTCATGCTGCGGGCTCGCCTCTGGATGACGTGAGCAAGGTCTCCGATGCCCTGTATGAGGTTGTCGACGGTCTTGCCAGGCAGGTGCTGGACGCGGTTTTCTCCGGGCAGCCGAACGCTGAGGCGCGTGGCGCATGGGTCGCGCTCTTGTTGATCGCCCAGAACTGGCGGGACTCACCTGATCTGCCGGCAGAGTTGAAGACCATGGTTGATGAGGCCCTTCCACTCTGATGGGCGGCAACGCTGGATCGTCACCAGTCCAGCTCCGTCAGGTCATCGCTCCTGGTCTCCAGCTGCGCGGAGTCTGGCAGCGGCTTCAGCCGGTGTGTCGTAGTAGCCGGGGCGAGCCAGGAGGACCGAGCTGAAGTAGTAACCCTGTTCTTCGTCGGGTTCGTCGTCCGCTTCGAAGGGGCGCCAGAAGCTGAGAAGAAGTCTGGTGCGATGAAGGAGGCCGGGTCGTCCTCGGCCTCGGTGATTGTGGCGAGCCCTCGCAGCTGGGTGACCACCTCGGTAGCGGGCAGACCGAAGACATCGATGCCGCGGAACCGGACGATGTCCTGGCCGCTGGCGGGTCGGCCCAGCTCGATTGCTTCGAGCTTGCCGCGCGAGCAGTGAATGCTGACCATCAGGCCGCTTGGCCGGAAGACGAACCTGCCCAATTGGTCTGATTCCGAGATCGCTGAGGGATCGCGGAACGAGGTGAGCGCTTGGTCTGCCGCCTCGCGGGGCATGCCGATGACCAGGGCGCCGAGACCGGTGGGCGGCGTGAGTTCGAATTCCATGAGCGAATGATTCCAGAACCGATGATCGGCGGGATTCAGCGCTCTGGTGGCAACCGATTCTCGTTGCGGATCATGCGGCGGAGGCTTGTGCGGGCAGCTGCCAGGTCGTCCTCGAGCTCGGTGACTCGTTGCCGGAGCTGTGTGTTCTCTGTGGTCGCCTGCCGTTCCGCCGTGGAGAGTCGTAGGTTCTCCTCGGTGAGCTGGGCCTTCCCCCGTGATGGTGGACACGCTTCGTTGATCACGCGGCGAGCGTGAGCTTAGCCGCGTGGTGTCGGCGTTCGTATTCGTTGGGGCTGA
>NZ_JBEPBF010000275.1:0-2731 GCF_040298985.1 Streptomyces sp. NPDC001093
CGTGGGCGACGGTGGCCGCCGCCACCGCCAGGGCCGCCGGGGTGCCGGGGCCGAGGTGGGGGTCCCAGTCCGCGAACAGCGGCGGCCAGTGCACGAACAGGGTGTGGCGGGTGTCCTGGATGTGCCGGCCGACGACGACGGCCGCCGTCACGAGGAGGGCGGCGGCACCGGCGGCGTACAGGTCACGGCGAAGGGATCGGGTCACACCGGAACGCTAGGCCGGGGGAGCGGCGACCGGCCGCCGTACGGGCCGGACGTCAGCGTTTCGTCACCGGTCGCGGACCCTTTTCCGGTGGTCCCCCGGCCTACGGTCGGGACATGCGCGACCATTCCCGGCTTCCCACTTCCCCAGGTTTCTGGCGCAGCCCCCTGCGCGGCCCCTGGTTCACCTCGGTGCTCGGCCTCGTCCTGCTCGTCGGCATCACCGTGCTGTTCGTGACGGGCCTGGTGTCGTACGCCGCCTACAACCCGGGCCTGTCCCGGGTGAACGACATGACTCCCGACAAGGGCGTCCTGGGCTTCTACCTCTTCGCCTGGCCCACCGACCCGGTGTGGCTGTACCGGCTCACGCAAGGCGTCCACGTCACCCTCGGCATCACCCTGGTCCCCGTTCTGCTGGCCAAGCTGTGGTCGGTGGTGCCGCGGCTCTTCACCCTGCCGCCGGCCCGCTCCCTCGCGCACGCGCTGGAGCGGATCTCCCTGGTGCTGCTGGTCGGGGGAGGGCTGTTCGAGTTCACCACCGGAGTCCTCAACGTCCAGCTGGACTATGTCTTCCCGGGCTCCTTCTACCCGCTGCACTTCTACGGGGCATGGGTGTTCTTCGCGGCGTTCCTCGCACACGCGGTGCTGAAGACACCGGCCGCGGTGCGCACCGTACGCAGGCGCCGGCAGGAACAGAACGACCTGGTCTCCCCGCGCCCCGCGGCGCCCACCGTCTCCCGGCGCGGCGCGCTGGGCCTGGTGGGCGGCGGTTCCCTGCTGCTGTTCCTGACCACGGTCGGGCAGAGCCTGGGCGGACCCTTCCGCCGCACGGCCCTGCTCGCCCCGCACGGCACCGCCGATCCCGGCGGCGGCCCGAACGGCTTCCAGATCAACAAGACCGCCGCCTACGCCGGCATCACGACGGCCGACACCCACGAGGACGCCTGGCGGCTCGTCGTCACCGGCCGCACCGGGACCGTCCGGCTCAGCCGGGCCCAGCTGCTCCAACTGCCGCAGCACAGTGCCTCGTTGCCCATCGCCTGTGTGGAGGGCTGGTCGACGGCCGACCAGTGGTGGCGCGGGGTACGGCTGCGCGACCTCGCCGCGCTCGTCGGCTACGACGGCGATCCGCCGGACGTGCTCGTGGAGTCCCTGCAACGGCACGGAGCGTTCCGGCGTGCGGCCCTGCGCGCCAACCAGGTGGCCGACGGACGCTCTCTGCTCGCGCTCTTCGTCAACGGCGAGGAACTGTCCCCCGACCACGGCCACCCGGCGCGGATCATCGTCCCGGCGGCACCCGGTGTGCTCAACACCAAGTGGGTGGCCCGACTGACCTTCGGAGACCTGTGATGCCTCGTCGCGTACGCCTGGGCAGTCCCTTCCAACTGCTGCTGCTCGCCTGCTCGTTCGCCCTCGCCGCGTACGCCGGGGTGCGGCTGCTCGCCGGTGACTGGTTCGGGGTGGCGCTGTGGATCGTGGGCGCCGCCCTGCTGCACGACCTCGTGCTGCTGCCGCTGTACACGCTGGCCGACCGGGCCGTCACCGGCGGTCTGGGGGCGGCCGGACGGCGCGGCTGGACGCTGTACGTGCGCGTCCCGGCCCTGCTGTCCGGCCTGCTCCTGCTGGTCTGGTTCCCGCTGATCAGCGGCATGGTGGACCAGCGCTACCGGTCGGCCACCGGGCTCTCCCCGGACGGCTTCCTCACCCGCTGGCTGCTGATCACCGCCGTGCTCTTCGGCGGCTCGGCGCTGCTCCTGGTATGGCGTGTGCGCAAAGCGGCGAAGCACCGCCCGCCCGCCGACCACTGAGCCACGGACCGCCACCCGGCCCTGCGCGCGTACCGCAGCAGGGCCGGGGTGCCCAGGCGTGCCCAGGGAAACGGGGCACCGGTGGCCCTGGCGGCGCCGACCGTGTCGACCACCTGGACCCGGGCGCGTTCGTCGACGTGCCCCGGCACGGTCTCGGCGATCAGCAGGCCGCCCGGGCGCAGCAGCGCGGCGACCCGGTCCAGCAGCACGGACGGCTCCCCGCCGATGCCGATGTTGCCGTCCATGAGGAGCACGGTGTCCCAGCGGCCCTCGCCGGGCAGCGACTCGAACACCGAGCGCCGCAGCGCCTGCCCGCCGAGCTCGATGGTGTGGTCGACGGCGGCCTCGCTGACGTCGATGCCGAGCACGGTACGGCCCCGGGCGGCGAGTTCCGCCACCAGCCGGCCGGGACCGCAGCCGACGTCCAGGACGGCGCCCTCGCAGCGGTCCAGGACCTCCAGGTCGACCTGATCGGCTCGGCCGCACCAGCGCTCCACCTCCAGCGGCAGCAGCCAGCCGTCGGTACGGCGCAGGAACAGCGGGCCGCGGCCGGTGCGCACAGCGGCCGCGTAGGGGTCGGCGGCCGCCCAGGCGACGGCACTGCCCCTCATCGCGGGGTGACCGGCGTACAGCGGGCCAGCTGGGCGGCGAACCGGCCGCTCGGGGCCAGCGCGGCGACGGCGTGCGCGTCGGCGGCCGTGACGACGTCCCGCAGCCGGGGC
>NZ_JBEPBF010000276.1:0-2485 GCF_040298985.1 Streptomyces sp. NPDC001093
GCCAGCGGTGGGCCGGGGCACGGCGCGCGGAAGACGGGCCCACCACCCGTCCGGCACCCGGCGCGGGCGCGGCCCGGCCGGACACGGCAGACACGCAGGACTCGACCGAGCCAGGGGAGGCATTTCGTGGGCGCTGACCGCAGGGGGGGCGCCCGGCCCCGGCCGGGACGCGCGGTGGCGTACGCAGCCCTGGGGGCCGTACTGCTGGCCGGGTGTGCCTCGATGCCGGACAGCGGGGATCTGCGGAACGTGGAGTCCACGCCGCGGCAGGACACCGGGGTCCGGGTGTTCGCCATGCCGCCGGCCGAGGGTGCCGGGCCCGCCGAGATCATGCAGGGCTTCCTGGAGGCGCTGACCAGCGACGACCCGGCGTACGACACGGCCCGCAAGTACCTGACGTCCGATGCGGCGCGGGTCTGGCGGCCGGAGCAGTCGACCACGGTCCTCGCCAACGGGCCGAGTATCGAGCCGGACTGCCGGGCGGGCAGCGGGCGCGAGACGGCCAACAGCGTCACCTGTGTCCTCGCGGGCAGCATGGTGGCGACGGTGGACTCCCAGCAGGCGTACGAGCCGGCCGGCGGCTCCTACCAGAAGAAGGTGCACCTCACCCGGGACCCCAAGAACGGGCAGTGGCGCATCGACGCGCTGCCCGACGGTGTCGTCATGGGCAAGTCGGACTTCCAGCGCAACTACACGTCCGTCGACAAGTACTACTTCGCCTCCGACACGACGGTCGGGTCCACGGGGGAGCCGGTGGCGGTCGCCGATCCGGTGTTCGTACGCAGCAAGGTGGACCCGATGACGCAGATCGTCCGCTCGCTGCTGACCGGTCCCACGCGCTGGCTCGGGCCGGTCGTCAGGTCCAGCTTCCCGACCGGTACGGCCCTGCAGAAGGACGTGTCGGGGCTGGCGCCGGACGACCAGAACAAGCTGACCGTGCCGCTGAACCTCAAGGTGTCCCAGGTCGCGGCGACCAAGTGCACCGAGATGGCGACGCAGCTGCTGTTCACGCTGCGGAACCTGGCGCCGACGCTGGAGTCCGTCGAGCTGCAGGGCGTCGGCGGCCACCGGCTGTGCGACCTGAGCGAGGAGCGCGCCGAGGCCATCGCGTGGCACGGATCGGCCAAGAGCCCCGAGAACCTGTACTACCTCGACGGCAAGCACCGGCTGGTCCGGATGCCGACCGGGAGCAGCACCACCAGCGCCGTACCGGTGCCGGGTCCGCTGGGCGAGGGCGGCAAGGCCCTGGAGTCGGTGGCGGTGTCGCGGGACGAGCACAGCGCGGCCGGGGTCGGTGACCAGGGCAGGTCGTTGTACGTGACGTCGCTGGCGTCCGGCGGCTCGCTGGGGCAGGCGCTGGTGACCAGCCAGGGCGCGACTCCGGACGGGCGGCTGACGACACCGAGCTGGGACGCCCGCGGCGACCTGTGGGTGGCCGACCGGGACCAGCGCCGTCCGCGCTTGTACGTCCTGCAGCAGGATGCCGCCAAACCGGAGGAGGTCGCGGTTCCGGACCTGCCCGGGCGGATCACGGACGCGCGGGTCGCCGCCGACGGGGCGCGGATCGCGCTCGTCGTGGAGAAGAAGGACGGCACGCAGTCGCTGCTGATCGGCCGGGTCCAGCGCGACGACGGCACCGGGCAGGGCACGTCGGTGGTCGAACTGCGGTCGGCCGCGCCCGACTTGGAACAGGTCAGCGCCTTGTCGTGGGCCGGGGACAGCAGGCTGCTCGTGGCCGGCCGGGAGCAGGGCGGCGTGCTGCAGATGCGATACGTCCAGGTCGACGGCTCGACGCTCGACGGTCCGGCGCCGGGTGCGCTCACGGGCGTGAAGTCGATCGCCGCGTCCGAGGACGAGCGGGTGCCCCTGGTGGCCTACTCGCAGGACGACGGGATCGTACGGCTGCCGTCCGGGGCGCAGTGGCAGAAGGTGGACAAGGACGGGACGGCGCCGGTCTATCCGGGCTGAGCGTCGCCCGCACGTCTTCCCCCGGGTGGTCGCATACCGCCCGTCTACCGCCCGTCACCCGTGTGGGTGACGGGCGGTCTGCGTTCCGCCGGGTTGTCCACAGGGCGTTTTCCACAGGGGTGGCCGGGTCGCTTCCGCCTTGGCACAGTGGTGGACATGCGGGGGTGGTGGCAGGACCTCACCGACCTGGTGCTGCCGACCGACTGCGCGGGCTGCGGAGCACCTCGTACGGTGCTCTGTCCGCGGTGCCGGGGCGCGCTGTACGGCCGCGCGCCGCGGCGGGTGCGGCCGGTGCCGGAGCCGGCCGGGCTGCCGGTGGTGCATGCGGTGGCTCCCTACGCGTCGGAGGTGCGCACGCTGCTTCTCGCGCACAAGGAGCGGGGCGCGCTGGCCCTCGCGGGAACCCTGGGCGCGGCCCTGGCGGGAGCCGTCCGGGCGGGGCTCGGTGGGAGCGGTGCCGGTGGCCCTGCCGGCGTCGGTCCCGGTGCGGGCGCCGGCCGCGGGGCCGTGGCCGGCG
>NZ_JBEPBF010000277.1:0-2347 GCF_040298985.1 Streptomyces sp. NPDC001093
CCGGCGGGGAATGGATGTCCACCACGGTGATCACGACGATCAGCGCAAGGGGGATTGCCACCAGCCTGCGGCCCAGCTGCTGCTCTGGGAGGCGGCCCACCGGCACACGCCCCGCACCCATACATATCGGCATACACCCGGCTGCAGTGCATGTCCCACAGCGAGATCTTCGCCTGGCGCCTACGTCGCTCCGTCTTCCACTTCACCTGAGGCCCGCAGTGCGGCATGACCATGGGCACTCCCCCCTGACCAGCGTCTGAGACAGTGCCCACCGCCTGCCGGTGCCAGCCGACCTGGAGGGCCCTGGCGGCGCCCAAGTGTCCCAGGCTCTGGCTCCGGGAGGAGAGCTGGTGGTGTTCGGCGCGCTCTCCACCCACCGGCAGACCGACCCAGCGGGGCTGACGCTCCCGCTCCAGGCCCTGCACTGTTCAAGCCTGCGCCAGTGCTCCGGAGAGCCCTCAGGCATCATCTCGGAGCTGCTCCGTGTGGAATGGTCGCTGAACGTGACATGGGAGCCTTGCGGCCGGGCGTCGTCTCACATGCGTCGTTGTGGCATCCGATGCACGCTGATTGTGGAGAGGACTTCTTGTGTGGGCAATCTGCGCACGTGACGACCCTGCCGTCCCGGCGCGGCCCGAATGAAGGTGGGGATCGAGGGCCGGCCTTCTGGTCATGAGTCGCCATTGGTGAGAGTCGCGCGTGCACCGGGAGGCGCCAGGACGCGGTCCGGTTCAAAGCCTCCCATCGCCGGGTCGACCGTCACGGATCGGCAGGCGGCAGAGGGAAGGAGCGCGATGGAGACCAACTACATCGGCACCTGGACCGTCTCCGGGGCCTTCGCTTCGGTCCTGTCGCGCAACGGCGGCAACGCACTGATGCTGTCGGCCGCCCCCTTGGCCCCCTGGCCGGGCTTCCCGGGGATGCGGCCTCCAGCAGCCCGGCGGTCTACGGGCGCGCTGTGGGAAGCACTGCGGGAGCACTCGTGATCGGTGTCCACGCCAGTTTCGTGGAGACGGATCTCAGCTCCTTCACGGGCGCGCCGGAGACAAGTACGGAAGACGTCGCGAAGCAGACCATGGAGGCACTGGCGAACGACCGGGTCGAAGTCCTCGCCGACGAGTGCACCCGGCAGGTCGAGCACGCTCTGTCGCAACCCGTCGAACGGTGAGGAGGTGCCGGCCCGGTCCGGCGGGGCTGCCCGCAGAGGATCACCGCCTGGTTCCTGCGGCAGCTCGACGAGGTGCTGGATCAGTCCTCAGGACAACCTAGGCAAGACCACAGCGCGGGAGGAATCATGACGGTTGAGCCGACTGCGGGTTACGGATCCCGCGACCAGGCCCTGCACGGGCAGACCCTCGTCGTCATCGGCGGGAGCGCGGGCATCGGGCTGGCGACCGCACGGCTCGCCCGTACCCAGGGCGCCGGCGTGGTCCTCACTGGACGGGACCCCGAACGCCTGCACACCGCCGCCAAGGAGGCCGACGCCCTCAGCACCGCCGCCTTCGACGCCCATGACCCGGAGCAACTCGAACGGTTCTTCCAGCAGCTGCCAGGGCCGATCGACCACGTGATGGTCACCGCGGGCGGCCCGTCCTACGGCCGCCTCCTGGACATGGACGCCGCCCAGGCACGCCGGGCCATCAGCGACCACATGGTGCTCGCCCTCGAGGTCGCACGCCACTGCGCCGGCACCGTACGGCCGGGCGGCACGCTGCTGCTCATGAGCGGCACGGGAGCCCGCCGGATCCGGGCCGCTCTCGGTGTCGCCCCTACAGTCACCGCCGCGACGCCCGCGTTCACGGCCAGTCTCGCACTCGAGCTCGCGCCGGTCCGGGTGAACCTGATCGCCGCCGGCTTCGTGGACACGCCGTTGTCGGCCCGGCTGCTCGGCGACGCGCTCGACGCCCGCCGCGAGGAACTGCGCGCCACGCTGCCGATCGGCCGCGTAGTCGTACCAGAGGACGTGGCGGCGCTCGCCGTGCACATCATGACCAACACCGCACTCACCGGTGCGACCTACGACATCGACGGAGGCCAGCAGCTCGTCGGCTGAGCCGCACGTCGATGGCGGTCATTCGCCACGCATCGCGATGGCCCGATTTGTGTGCTCCGGACTTGCCCGCGGGACGGGATCAACAACGTCATCAGTGCCGCGAGTACTTCCTGGGGGCCTCGTCGGCCACCCAGTGGCCGGTGCCAGGAATGACTACCCTCCGCACGTCGTGGGCGACGAGTAAGCAACCGTCCTCGTCGCAGCGGGGGGGGGGGGGGGCGGCGGGGCCCGCGGCCCCACGGCGCCGGCCTGGGCTTCCGCGTCGGGGCCGGCCGGGCCCCGGGCGGGGGGGGC
>NZ_JBEPBF010000278.1:0-2174 GCF_040298985.1 Streptomyces sp. NPDC001093
CAGGCGCATTCAGGAGGGCTGAGGGGATCCGGTGACAAGGGTGTATAGCTCGATGATGACACCGTCCTTGCAGTGGGCGATGTCCATCCCGGTGACCACGGGCGGTTGGTCGGCCGGACCGTACCGGAAGCCCAGGTGGCCGAGGTCGTCGGTGACGGAGACGGGGCCATCGGCGCGGAAGGTCCAGTCCGGGGCCTGCGCACGCAGCTCCGTCGCACGCTCGGCGAGGGCCGCGCGGCCGTGGACGACACGGTCGGGTTCGTGCCACACGACGTCCTCGGCGTAGGTCTGGGCGATGGCCGCGCTGCGCCGCTCCGGATCCGGCTCGTTGAACACATCGAGGAGGTTGCGGCGCATCAGGTCGGCAACGTTGTGGGGCATGAACACTCCTTCTGATCACGTCTGCCGCAGGATCACGGGATTCCGGCGGGGAGCGTCTCTATGGTGACGTAGCTGCTGACGTTGGCCACGTTGGCGACATGCTGGGTGTGGGCGACCTCGGGAAGCCGGGTGACGGCGTCGTGGCCGTGTCACGCCAGCCGGACGCCCCGTCTCCACCTGCGCTGGGAGCCATGGCCTGGCACGCAACTGTCCCACTTCATCGGCGACGTCGAACTCCGTCTGACTGGCATCCTCACCGCGCTGCTCACCGGGTACGACATCAGCGCTATGCAGCAGACGGGCAACTGAGGATCCTCCGAAGCGGACGCCTCGGCGCCTGGCACCCCGGCGAACAGGGAGGCTGGCCACCGGTGGCCAGCCGAGGGCGGACATCGATGTCGATCCGCTGCATGGCGAGTGAGTCGCTCCCCCCTCGGTGGATGCCTACGAGAGCCGCCACGGAGCCCCGCCTGGTGCCCCTCCTCGGTCGTTCGGCTGGCAGGTGAACGACCTCCTGCCTTGTGGCGATCGGAGCAGCGCATAAAACTACCCAAGTAACTTTGACAAGTTACTTGGGTAGTTTTACGGTGGAGGCATGAACAAGAACCCCGAGTCGCAGGAGTCGACCGCGACCGCACAGCGCCTGAACGACGCGATCAAGCGGCTTCGTGCGCGGATGCGTACGGAGTCGGGCCAGCATGCGACCGGGCTGAGCGCCACACAGCTCGGCGTGCTGGCGAGCGTGGTCCGCGAGGGCCCGGTCACCGCCGCCCGACTCTCGTCGATCGAACACGTCAGCGGGCAGGCCATCGCCCAAAGCCTCGCCGTACTGAAGGCCGCGGGCCTGGTGCATAGCGAGGCGGACCCGAAAGACGGCCGCAAAAAGCTGATGAGCGCCGACGACTCCGCGACGGAGCTGATCGACAAGCTGCTCACGGGGCGCGCCGCCTATCTGGCACGCGCCATCGACCAGGTCGTCGCTCCGCACGAACGCAAGGACATGGACAAGGCGATCGAGCTGCTCGAGCGGCTCGCCGACGCCGACTTGAACGAGGCCGCCATATGAGAACCGGCACTGCCGAGGTCGACTCGATATCGACCGGTGCCATCCGTAATCCCTTTACGTGGACCTTCACCACGCCGCTGTACGTGGGTGCCAGTCTCAACCCGATCAACAGCTCCATCATCGCCACAGCGCTCGTCCCCATCGCGACCGAGCTGAACGTGGCGGTGGGCGCCACGGCCGTACTGGTCTCCTCCCTCTACCTCGCCAGCGCTGTTGCCCAACCGACAGCCGGCAAGCTCGCCGAGGTCCTCGGCGCCCGGCGTGTCTTCCTCGCCGGGATCGTGCTCGTGCTGCTCGGCGGTGTCATCGGCAGTCCGGGCCAGAATCTGGCGATGCTCACGGTCGCCCGCGTGCTGATCGGGCTGGGCACATCGGCCGCGTTTCCCTGCGCCATGGTCATGATCCGGCGCCGCGCCGAACAGGCCGGACTGGACCAGCCACCGGGCGGGGTGCTCGGCGGGCTCGCCCTCGCCGGCATGGCCACCGCAGCGATCGGTCCGCCCATCGGCGGACTCCTCGTGGGAGCGGCCGGCTGGCGCTGGGCCTTCCTCATCAACATCCCGGTCACGCTGATCGCCTTGGTGATGGCCCTGCGGCTGCCCAAGGACCCGCAGCGCGAGGCCGCGCAGAGCGGATTGCGTCAGATCGCCGCGCGAATCGACCTGTTCGGCATCATCGGCTTCGCCACCACGATGACTTCTCTGGTCGTCTTCCTGATGCCCCTGCC
>NZ_JBEPBF010000279.1:0-2117 GCF_040298985.1 Streptomyces sp. NPDC001093
CCCGGGCGGCGGCACGCGTGCCCGCCCGGTACGCGGCGATGGCCCCCGCGCGGGCGGCACGGACATCCGCGCCGTTCTCCAGCGGCCGTTGCCCCGCCGGGCCGGACCCCGCGGTCCCGCCGGAGACCCCGTTCGCTCCCGGCACCGGCAGCCCTCCGGCCGCCCGTGCCTGGATCGCGGCCCGGCGCGCGGCCTCGGGATCGGCGTCCGCGGACGGAACCGCGCCCGCTCCGGCACCGGCGCCCGAGGATCCCTGCCCTCCCCCGGCGATCGGAGGCGTGCCCCCGCCCGCTCCGCCGTCCTCGAAATCCTCCTGGGCCGGTACCGGGTCGTACCCGCACAACGCCTCCTCCGCGGCGCCGACGGCCAGGCCGGTCAGCATCACGCGGCCGTCGTCGCAGACGAGCACCGTGCGGGCGGTGATGTTGCGGTGCACCCAGCCGTGCGCGTGCAGCACCCGGAGTGCCATGAGCACATCGGCGGCGACCTCGGCCGCCCGGTACGGCGACAGCGGCTGCTCGGCGAGCAGCGCGGCCAGCGGGCGCGCGGCCACCAGCTCGCTGACGATCCACAGCGACCCGCCCTCGGCGAACACGTCGAAGACCTGGTCGAGGCGCGGATGGTCGGGGATGCGGGCCGCCGCCTGGGCGGCCTCGACGGCACGCCGTACGGCCGGGTCGGCGGGCCGCCGGGTGGCGGTCCGGGCGTCCGGCGCCCGCCGGGTACCACGCTCACGTGCGGTGAAGCCCTCGGGCAGTCCCTCCGCGTCGAGCACCTCGGCCTCGACGACCTCGGGCAACGGCACCTGCCGGACGAGTACTTCCTGGCCGCTGTAGGTGTCGAAGGCGCGGGTCTCGGTGAGTTCGTACTCGTCGGAGGGCGGCAACGGCAGGCGGTAGCGGTCGGCGAGCACCCGACCCGCGTAGTCGTCCACGTCGTTGCCTCCCCCGGCCGCCCGGTCGGTCACTTCCGTTCGCCTCACGACCGTTTCGCACGCACTTCCGGCTGCGTACGGTCCGCAACCATTCACGATACGTGCCGGAGGCAACCCGCACCGAGTGGATGACGGATTCTCACGCCCCGAACCGTCGCCGAGCGCCTATGACTTGGGCTCGAAGGACGTGGTGAGCGTCTTCCAGGTGTCCTTGCGCAGCTCGCTGTCCCAGTTCGCGGCCTTCGCCGTGTACATCAGCCCGTAACCGAGATGGCCGTTGACCACGAACCCCCGGTCGATGGTGCGGTACTCGGTGCCGCCGTCGACGTACGTGAACTCCCAGTCGGCCGTGTTCCAGCCGCGGTAGTCGACCTTCTCGATGCGGATCCGCTGGTACTGGGAACGCACCATCCCGCGCTCCTGGTTGTTCCAGTCCGCCACCGGGTCGCTCTTGGGGCTGTCGGTCCAGCCGATGAGCAGCTTCTGCCCGTCGGGACCGGTGTAGCGGTCACCCCCGCTGTCGGTGGACTGGTACGACCACCCCTTGGGCAGCCCGATCGAGTACCCCTGGCCGCCCTTGCGGGTCGTCACCACCGGCGCGCTCCCGCCGGCCTTGGCACCGGACTTGCCGGAGGAACCGGCCGGGCCGGAGGTGGACGCGCTCGCGTCGACGGCGTTGCCCGACGCGGAACCGGTGCCGCCCGACGACGGGCTCGCCCCGCCGCCGGTGCTCTTGTCGCCCTTGTCCTGCTTGGTCGACGCGCTCGCGCTCGCCGCGGCCTTGGCCCCGCTGCTCTTGCCGTCCTTGCCGTCGCCGCTCAGGGCGATGGCCAGCACGGTGCCGATCACCGCGAGGACGACCACCACGGCGATGATCACCAGCGTGCGCTTGGGCACCACGTCGGTCAGCGGCGCCCTCGGCACCGGCCGCGGCGGCAGGTCCAGGTCCGGCGGCGGCATCACGGGCCAGCCCGAACTCGGCTTGTTCGCGCTGGAGTTCGGCCCACCGGCAGCACCGGGGGCTCCGGCAGCAGGACCCGTCTGTCTCCCGGCGGATCCGCCGCCCCCACCGGAGGCCGCGGGCCGCGATCCGCCGGAGGCGGATGTGGGGCGCGCGCCGCCCGAGGAGGACGTCGGGCGCGCTCCGCCGGAGGAGGCCGGCCGCGTCCCGCCCTGGGCGGCA
>NZ_JBEPBF010000280.1:0-1959 GCF_040298985.1 Streptomyces sp. NPDC001093
TGTCTTGTCTCGGTTGATGCTTGACGTTGTGGCTTCACCTGATGCTTGACACCGCTTGCCTCGGCTTGGCTGTGCGCGTCTGATCCGCGTGCAGGGAGGGCTGGGGCCGTGCTGGTGGAGTTGAGCGTGGTCGAGCAGCGGTATCACGCGGTGATGGAGGTCGCCGCGGGGGTTCCGGTCACCCAAGTCGCGGCCCGGTATGGGGTGTCGAGACAGTCGGTGCACTCCTGGGTGCGCAAGTACGAGCAGTCGGGTCTGCCGGGATTGGCGGACCGGTCGCACCGGCCGGCGTCGTGTCCGCACCGGATCGCCGGGGAGGTGGAGGCGGTGGTGTGTGAGTTACGGCGCCGGCATCCAGGCTGGGGGCCGCGCAGGCTGGTGCACGAGCTGGAACGCAGAGGCCTCACGCCGGTGCCGTCCCGGGCGACGGTCTACCGGGTCCTGGTCCGCAACGGTCTGATCGAGCCGGGAGTGCGCAAGCGGCGCCGGTCGGATTACCGCAGGTGGGAGCGATCTGCCGCGATGGAACTGTGGCAGATGGACATCGTCGGCGGGATCCTGCTGGCCGATGGCAGCGAGTGCAAGATGGTCACCGGGATCGACGACCACTCCCGGTTCATGGTGATCGCGAAGGTGGTGCAGCGGGCCACGGCCCGGGCAGTGTGTCTGGCCTTCGGCGAGGCACTGGTGCGGTTCGGAGTGCCCGGCGAGGTGCTGACCGACAACGGCAAGCAGTTCACCGCCCGCTTCGGCTCCGGCAAGCCGGGCGAGACGATGTTCGACCGGATCTGCCGGGAGAACGGCATCGCTCACCGGCTGACGAAGCCGCAGTCCCCGACGACCACGGGAAAGATCGAACGCTTCCACCAGACCCTGCGGCGTGAACTCCTCGACGGGCATGCACCGTTCGTCGATCTGGCGACGGCGCAGACGGTGGTGGATGCCTGGCTGGAGGACTACAACCGGATGCGGCCGCACCAGGCCCTGGACATGGCCGTCCCGGCCAGCCGGTTCGTTCCCCGGCCGCGGTCCGAGCAGGACGCGCTGCCGGTGGTGCTGCCCGCACGCCTCGACCCGGTCCCCGCTCCGGCCTCCGCGAGGCCTGAGCCAGAGCCAGAGCCGGTGCCGCGGGCCTGGCCGATGGCCGAGGGGGAGATCGGTGCGATCGAGGTGGATCGGGTGGTGCCCGCGTCGGGGAACCTGAGCCTGCGCGGGCAGCAGATCTGGTTTGGTCCCGCCCTGGCCGGCACCACGGTGACTTTGCGGATCGACGTGAACCGGCTGCACGTGCTCATAGGCGGCGGCCGGCACAAGACGCTGCCCTCGAAGCTGTCCGGCCGCGACCTCAAAGCCCTGCTGGCAGGCGGAGGTGCCCGTCCCGCCGGACCATGGGCGGACGACCCCGGCCCGGCGAAGGACACGAAGGGGGTGGTGGAGGTGGACCGGACCGTCAACGCGGTCGGCTACGTCGGCCTGGCAGGTGACAAGGTCCTGATCGGCTGGCCGTTCGCGGGACAGCGGGTCACTCTTCGGCTCGACGGCAAAGTCCTGCAAGTCCTGGATGATCAGCGTGTCCTCAAGGCCACCCTGCCCAGCCCCCTGCCGCCCTCAGCCTGCGGACGCCTGCAGGGTGGCCGTCCGGCCGGTCCACCACCGCTGCTGCCCCCGCCCGCCGAGCAGATCGCCGAGCGGACGGTCAGCAGCGTCGGCGGCTTCATGGTCGCCGGACAGCGCATCCAGCTAGGCCGCGGCTATGCCCACCAGGTCGTCACCGCCCACCTGGACGAGACAACGATCCGGGTCTTCCACGGCCAAGAGCTGATCACCACCGTCCCGCGTGTCACCAGGAAGGAGGTGGTGATCCGCAAGTCCGGCGAACACAACCGCCGGAAGATCGTCTAGGGCAGACGTCAAGCATCACCTGACGCCAACCCGTCAACCATCAACTGAGACTCGACA
>NZ_JBEPBF010000281.1:0-1876 GCF_040298985.1 Streptomyces sp. NPDC001093
CGAGCGCGGGAAGAACTCGTACCAGGAGCCGTACAGGGCCCGCTCCCGCTCCACCAGCAGCGGCATGGGATCGGAGGCGGTGACCAGCTCCCGCAACGGATAGCGCGTCAGCAGCGCGTCCACCTCGGGCGACAGGGCCGCCTCCAGGCGCTCGTGCACCGACAGGGAGTCGTCGCCGAGGGCCTGCGCGGCGGCAAGGACAACGTTGCGCTCCGGGCCCTTCGGCACTCCGGCGGCCGCCCGCTCGTACAGCTCGGCGCCCTCCTCCAGCACCAGCCCGATGTCGATCCCGGCCGGCACCTTGACCGAGGCGGTGTGCCGCCAGGTCGCCAGCGGATGGCTCCAGGCCTCCACCCGGAAGGTCCAGCGGCCCGTCACGTCCGGGGTGACGTCCGCACCCCACAGGTCACTGCCGGGGGAAAGCTCCCGCATCGGCGTCCACGGGCCACGGCGGCCCTTGGGATCGCGCAGGACCACATTGGCGCCCACGGCATCGTGCCCTTCACGGAACACGGTGGCGGTGACCTGGAAGGTCTCCCCGGTCACCGCTTTCGCCGGGCGCCTGCCGCACTCCACGGCCGGCCGGACGTCACGTACCGGGACGCGGCCGATGGCCGGGGTCCTGCGCATGTATCTCACCTCCGCCGTGCGCGAAGCCGGGCACCCGGCCCGGCTTCGCGATCCGAGAGGGGCCGACTCACGCCGGCCCCGGGGGGAACGCCTTGTACGGTGCCAGGTCAGGGGCTTGGCGCCGTGGAACGCCGCTCCGGTGGCGGCGCCCTTCTGGCCGATCGGCGCGGCCGCGGCCGTCCGTCCTGCTCGCGCAGGTAGGTGACCAGATTGGTGCGCAGATAGCGTTCGGCGGCGTCCGCGGCCTCGCGGGCGCAGCGTTTGCCCATCAGTACGCACAGCGTGTAGCCCGAGTCCTCGAAGGTGGCCCGGACCGTGCGGTCGTGGGGCGAGGCGAGCATCACGCGCTCCCACGCCCGGTAACGCCGCAACGCCCGGGCCACTTCGGCCTTGGCGGGTAGCAGCATTGCCCTCTTCACCTTCCACGCTCTCGACTGGGCGCGTTCCCGACGGTCGGGTGGTGTCCGCGCACGGAAGGGCACGGCACCGTTACGGCGATCGAGGCTTTCACTTATGGTGCACGGACGACGACGCAGCGTCTTGTTGGATCTTCAACGACGGATGTGTGTCGGGCCCTCGTGTTGCACGAATGGCGTAGCGCGGTCACCGTGGAGGTGACTCAGAAGCGATCAGCGCTCACGCTATGTGTCCGGGATCCCTCCCGGACAGGCATCCGGGATCTCTCCCGGGCGGGCGAGGGGAGCGAGAGCTTCGCCGGTGAGGAGCAAGCGACGATGAAGACCGCAGTGCCCTGCTACTACCACCTCGACGTGGAAGTCAGCCCGGAACGGGTGGGTCAGGTCAGCCGCATCCTGGCCGCCCACCTCCGCTACTGGGATCTCGAGAACCTCACGGATCCCGTCTGCCGCGGCGCCGAATTGCTGCTGCGGGCGATCGACCAGCACGCCTCCGACAAGCACACCTCGATCGAGATGTGGTGGAACGGCCAGCACCTCATCACCGCCTTCGGTGACGACGACCCCGACCTGCGGCCCGACCTGGACCTGCGGTCCTGCCTGGCGGACATCGCCGCCATGAGCGACGGCTGGGGCTGCTGTGCCTCGGACACCGGCAGCAAGATCATCTGGTTCTCGCAGCGAGCCCGCGCAGGTGAGCGCGTCCCGCTGGTGCCGACCGCCCCCGCGCCGACGCTGCGTCAGGGGCTGCAGGTGCCGCGCGAGGAGCGGATGGCGGTGCTGGCCGCGCCGGCGGGGGCCGTGGACGACGCGCTGGGCGCGCCGGCCGC
>NZ_JBEPBF010000282.1:0-1844 GCF_040298985.1 Streptomyces sp. NPDC001093
TAGCTTGACTCTGTCGGGGATCTTGGAGTTTCCCGGTGCGGCAGCATGGTCGACGGGGATGATCGGGGAGTTCCGCCGACCGTTGCAGCTGTCGAGGTGCCCGTTGTCCCTGCACCCCCGTTCCGGTGAGCACGTTCCGCCTCTGACCGCGCGGGTCGCGCGGGCGAGCAACCCGGGCGGCACGACGGCGATATGGGTGCGGGACCGGCTGGACGGGCTGTGGCGCGACGAGGACTTCGCGGACTGGTACCCCAGGGACGGGCGTCCGGGGCTCTCGCCCGCTCAGCTGGCCACCGTCTGTGTGCTGCAGTTCCTGCTCGGGCTGTCGGACAGGCAGGCCGCCGAGGCGGTCCGCTGCCGCATCGACTTCAAGTACGCGATGGCCATGGAGCTGGACGATCCCGGCTTCCACCACAGTGTGCTGGGCGACTTCCGCGATCGTCTCGCCGAGAACGGCCGTGCCGACCGCCTCCTCGACCTCGCACTGGCCCGCCTGAAGGAGGCCGGACTGGTGCGCGAGCGCACCACGCAGCGCACCGACTCCACGCACGTCCTGGCCGCGGTGCGTGACCTGACCCGCCTGGAGCTGGTCACCGAGGCGGTTCGCGCCGCACTCGAAGAGGTCGCAGGTATCTCTCCTCATCTGCTGGACGAGCTGGTCGACGAGGGCTGGGGGCTGCGCTACGGCCGGCCGGTCCGCCTGGGGAAGAACCCCACCAAGCCCATGACCAGGATTCTTGCCACCGGAAACGACGCCGTCCGGCTTCTGGAACACCTCTACCGCTACGGAGCGGACCGCATGTCCGGTCCTCGCATCCAGGCTCTGCGGCAGATCATGGTGCAGAACTATCACCGTGATGCCGCGGGACACCTGCGCTGGCGCACCGCCGAGAAGGAAGGCGGGGTGGGTCTGCCGCCGTCGTCGAGGGCGATCGTCTCGCCCTACGACACCTCGGCTCGCTACGCGAGGCACGGACACATCATCAGCTGGAAGGGGTTCGCCGCTCATCTGACCGAGACCTGTGCTGCCGACGGCCCCAACGTGATCACGGATGTCGCCACCACCGCGGCCACCACCCACGACAGCCAGGTCCTGCCCGGCATCCACACCCGCCTCGCCCGACGCGGCCTGCTGCCCGCCGAGCACCTGGTCGACGCCGGCTACACCTCTCTGCCCCACCTGGAACAAGCCGCCCGTGAACACCAGGTCACCGTCTCCGGTCCGCTGAAGAGCAACCCCACCCGCCAGCACCGCCGAGGCGAGGGCTTCGCCCGGGACGACTTCCACATCGACTACGACAAGCAGCAGGTCACCTGCCCCCAGGGACAGGTCAGCGCGGGCTGGCACGGCCCCTACCCGGCCTCCTCGCCCACCGCCGCCCCGCTGATCGTCGCACGGTTCACCAAAAGCCAGTGCCGCCCGTGCCCGGCCCGCACCCAGTGCACCAGCACCGCCGACAACGCCCGCACCGTGGGCTTCCCCCCACGAGAGCTCCGTGACCTGCAACTCCGCGTCCGCGCCGAGCAGCAGACGCCCGAGTGGAAGACGCGTTACGCGGTCCGCTCCGGAGTGGAGAGCACGGTCAACGAGTTCGCCCACGGGCACGGTATGCGGCGCTGCCGCTATCGAGGACAGGGAAAGGTCCATGTCCAGCACGTGTTGACGGCCATCGCCGTCAACATCGAGCGCCTCGGCGGACTGTCACCGGCTGAGGAAGCCCCCACACCCCGCCAGCCGACTGCCTTCCAGAACTACCTCGACCAGCGCGAGATCCCTCGCCTGAAGTCCTGGCGAACCCTGGGCAGTTGACTCCGCCGACACCAAGATCCCCGACAGAGTCAAG
>NZ_JBEPBF010000283.1:0-1791 GCF_040298985.1 Streptomyces sp. NPDC001093
CTGCCGCGCGGGGCGGAGATCATCGTGAACACGGACGAGTTCACCAGGCGTGCGCTGCAGAAGGTCGGCTACGAGGCCTCCCCGCTGGAGGACGGGTCGCTGGACGGCTACAGCCTGCATCCGGTGCCGCTGACCACTTTGACGGTGGAGGCGCTGAAGGAGTTCGACCTCTCCCGCAAGGAGGCCGAGCGCAGCAAGAACATGTTCGCGCTGGGTCTTTTGTCGTGGATGTACCACCGGCCGACCGAGGGCACGGAGAGGTTCCTGAGGTCGAAGTTCGCGAAGAAGCCCGAGATCATGAAGGCGAACATCGCGGCGTTTAGGGCGGGCTGGAACTTCGGGGAGACGACGGAGGACTTCGCGGTCTCCTACGAGGTCGCCCCGGCGGCCGCCGCGTTCCCGACCGGCACCTACCGCAACATCTCCGGCAACCTCGCCCTGGCCTACGGCCTGATCACGGCTTCGCAGCAGGCGGATCTGCCGCTGTTCCTGGGCTCGTATCCGATCACTCCGGCCTCGGACATCCTGCACGAGTTGTCCCGGCACAAGAACTTCGGGGTGCGCACCTTCCAGGCGGAGGACGAGATCGCGGGGATCGGCGCGGCTTTGGGGGCGGCGTTCGGTGGCTCGCTCGCGGTGACGACGACTTCCGGGCCGGGGGTTGCGCTCAAGAGCGAGACGATCGGGCTGGCGGTGTCGCTGGAGTTGCCGCTGCTGGTGGTGGACATCCAGCGCGGCGGGCCGTCGACGGGGTTGCCGACGAAGACGGAGCAGGCGGATCTGCTGCAGGCGATGTTCGGGCGTAACGGTGAGGCGCCGGTGCCGATCGTCGCGCCGAGGACGCCGGCGGACTGCTTCGAGGCGGCGTTGGAGGCGGCGAGGATCGCGCTGACCTACCGCACCCCGGTGATGCTGCTCTCGGACGGGTATCTGGCCAACGGTTCCGAGCCGTGGCGGATCCCGGACCTGGAGGAACTGCCCGATCTGCGGGTGCAGTTCGCCTCCGGCCCCAACCACACCCTGGCCGACGGCACCGAGGTGTTCTGGCCCTACAAGCGGGACCCGCAGACCCTGGCGCGGCCGTGGGCGGTGCCGGGGACGCCGGGTCTGGAGCACCGCATCGGCGGCATCGAGAAGCAGGACGGGACCGGGAACATCTCCTACGACCCGGCCAACCACGACTTCATGGTCCGCACCCGCCAGGCCAAGATCGACAACATCGCGGTGCCGGACATCGAGGTCGACGACCCCACCGGCGGCGCGAAGACCCTGGTCCTGGGCTGGGGCTCGACGTACGGGCCGATCACGGCGGCGGTCCGCAGGCTGCGCGCGGCCGGCGAGTCCATCGCCCAGGCCCACCTGCGCCACCTCAACCCCTTCCCGGCCAACCTCGGCGAGGCGCTGAAGCGGTACGACAAGGTGGTGATCCCCGAGATGAACCTCGGGCAGCTCGCCACCCTGATCCGGGCGAAGTACCTGGTCGACGCCCACTCCTACAACCAGGTCAACGGCATGCCGTTCAAGGCGGAACAGCTCGCCAAGGCGCTGAAGGAGGCCATCGATGACTGACGCCGGCAACGGACTGCTGCAACTGGTCCCCAAGGCCGAGGCCAAGCAGTCGATGAAGGACTTCAAGTCGGACCAGGAGGTGCGCTGGTGCCCAGGCTGCGGTGACTACGCGATCCTGGCCGCCGTCCAGGGCTTCATGCCGGAGCTGGGGCTGGCGAAGGAGAACATCGTCTTCGTCTCCGGCATCGGCTGCTCCTCCCGCTTCCCGTACTACATGAACAC
>NZ_JBEPBF010000284.1:0-1725 GCF_040298985.1 Streptomyces sp. NPDC001093
CGGCCGGCCACGCCGGTGCGCCGCATCGCGGTCCTTCGGCCCGACCCCGCGGCCGCTCGCCCCGCTGCGGGCCCTGACGTGGTGCCGGCAACCATCGCTGAAGCAACGCCGAACCCCGTGCCTCCCGTGCAGCGCACCGCCGGCCCGGCACGCCCCGACAGCCGGGCACCCCTCGGCGCTCCCCTGTCGGAACTGCCCGCCACCGCCAGGCCACTGACCACCGACGGGACCCAGGTGACCGGTCCGAGCACCGGCACACACCCGCCGGCCGGACCGGCGCTCCCGATCGTGCAGCGCCAGGCGAGCGCACCTGGTACCGGTGCCACGCCGGGCCCGCACGGCGCAAACGCCGCAACGCCCCAGATCCGCCCAGCGCACCAGATCCGGCCGCGGCTCGAGCCCCAGACCCAGACCCAGGCTCAGGCTCAGGCTCAGGCGACCGGAACGCCCCGTACTGCAGCGACCGTTCCCGAGCCGTCCGTCACCCGTGCCCGTGCCCGTGGTGGACTCGGGGCGCCGCTGTCCGCGATGCCGCCGACCGCGGACGCGACACCCCCGGCCGGCCCCGGCGGCGCGGCGGCGGGCCCCCCGACCGCCGGTGGCGCCGAGGCCCTCCCGCGCATCCAGCGCACCCCGGTGCGCCCGGACCGCACCGTCACGGACACGCCCGCGACCGCTTCCGGTGCCCGGACGCCCTCCGCGCCGCTGCTGGGCGCGACGAACACCGAGAGCGGCGGCGGGAGCCCCGACTCACCAGTGGTCCAAGGGGTTTCGCTCCCTGCGTCGAGCGCCTCGGACGTTCCCGCCGCGCCTCTGGTCACTCCGGTCGGCCCGCAATCGGCGCCCTCCACCGCCGTTGAACCCGGCTCCACCGGGATCGCCTCCGCGACCGATGCCGTGCAGCGCAGGACCCCGCAGACACGCCCGTCCCCCTCACCGGGCCAGGCGTCCACGTCCCGCGAGGCGTCGGCGCCGACGTCGGCGGGCACGGCGGAAGGCGCCGTGACCTCGGCCGACGGTAGAACGCCGGCCCGTGGGGCCACCGCGGCGGGCAACGCGGGCGTGAGCGGACCGGCGCCGCTGGTCGTCGCCCGCTCGGTCACCGTTGCCCGGCCGGGTTCCGGCACCGACGGTGTGCACACACCCGGTGTCATCCAGCGCCGAGCGCTCCCGGCTCAGGGGCGGCGGTCCGCACCCCGCAGCCTCGCCCTGCTCGCCGCACGGCCGCTCACCGTCAACACCCGTGCGCCGGAAGACGTCGTGCCGCCCACGGGAACCCGGGCAGCCGAGCGACCCGTCGTCGCCGCGTCCTGGCGCCGGGCCCCGGACCCTGTGCTGAGCGCATCCGCGCCCTCGCCCGTGCCGGGTCCCGAAGTGCCGCGCGCACAGCGCGCCGCTGCCGGTCCGGTGGCGTCGGGGTCGGCCGACCCGCCCTCCGGTACGTCCGGTCCATCGCGGACCCGGCCGACCGTGCCCGGAGTGCAGCCGAGCCCGCCCGTCCCACGGGGTGTACCCGTCGTACGGCCTGCTCCGCCCGTCCAACGCGCCACCGCCGGCGGCGACATGGCCGTACGGCCGCTCAGCCTGCCGTTGTCCGATCCGCAGGCATCACCGCTCCAGGAGCAGCCGTACGCCCCGGCTGCCGTCCCCCCGCTCGTGCCGGTGGTCCGCGCCGCCCGTACCGCACCGATCGCGCCCGCGACGGCGCCGCCACGGGCCTCCGGC
>NZ_JBEPBF010000285.1:0-1701 GCF_040298985.1 Streptomyces sp. NPDC001093
GAACTACCTCGACCAGCGCGAGATCCCTCGCCTGAAGTCCTGGCGAACCCTGGGCAGTTGACTCCGCCGACACCAAGATCCCCGACAGAGTCAAGTTAGGGACCGATGTCATCGATCAAGAAGTTCCAAGTCACCTTCGACTGCGCAGAACCTGAGCGCCTTGCTCGTTTCTGGTGCGAGGTGTTGGGGTATGTCGTACCGCCTCCACCGGAGGGGTTTGCCACTTGGGACGATTTCAAGCGCTCGCAGCCACCTGAGCAGCGGGATTCATGGTTCGCCTGCGTAGATCCCTCAGGTGTGGGCCCGCGACTGTACTTCCAGCGCGTCCCCGAAGGCAAGGCCGCCAAGAACCGCCTGCATCTTGACGTGAGGGTCGGCACTGGACTCGTGGGTGAAGAGCGCCTCGCCGCACTCGAGGCCGAATGCGCACGCCTGGTCCCGCTCGGCGCGGTACACGTGCGAACGTTGTATGACGGCAATGATTCGTGCATTCCGATGCTGGACATCGAGGGCAACGAGTTCTGTATCGACTGAGGGGCTACGAACGTGTCCTCGTTCTGCCCCCATGGCCCAAGACGAAGAACCGCCCCCCGACCTGTCAGGCCGATGGTCTTCAACTGCTTCGACCCGCAGGCACGGAAGCTACGGCCCTGACCGGAACACCCCGGAACACCGGCGACGAACCCACGGCACTTCCGAGCCCGCCTGCCGAAGGCGCCGTGGGTTCCCGGTGAAAGTCCCTCAGTCACGCTGAACCCACGGCCGTCGTGCCATTAACGAACGATGAAACAACCGACACCTAGCTGAGCGTGATGCTCCGTGAGTCGATTCGGCGGCGTCGTCCTCGGCGAGAATGCGGTAGACCGTGGCGACCGAGGGATGCTCGCTCTTTGTTCTTTCCGGACGGGATGTCGAGCTTGCGGGCGATCTCGGGGACGGGACGTTCTGAGCACGCAGGTCGCGGGCGTAGGCGGCCATGGCGTCGTCGACGACCTTGGAACTGCCGCCGTACCGGCCGCGCTCGCGGGCAGATGCCTGGCCTTCGAGGGACTTCTCCGGGACGTAGTCGCGTTCGCACTCGGCCATGCCTGCGAAGAGGCGAAGAGGGCGGCGCCGTGTCCGGACGGGTCGTGGACGCCCTTGAGCGGGCCAGTGAGAAGTTCCCGTTCGATGTCGTGGTGGCGTAAATCCTCGGCGATGGCGAGAAGTTCGGCGGCGCCGTGACCGAGGCGCTTCATCTCGTGGCCGGTGAAGATCACCCGATGGTGCGTGCGAACCCGACGCGGGTCGGCTTCGTCGCGGTCTCGGGGCACCGCGGCGTCGATCGCCGGGCCCATCTCCCAGGCACGTCCAGGGCCTCGGTCGGCGGGCGTGCGAAAGTCGAACTCAGCGCGGTACTCCAGGGCGACCTCGCCGCCGCGGGTGCGGCATGTGCTTCCAGCGGGGGCGCAACAGGTGGCGCACGAAGCGTGACGGTCCTCACGGGGAGGCATCAGGCTGCCGGGTCGTCGCCGGTCCGGAGTTCGGTCACCCCCTTCTGGGCGCCGGCGAAGGAGCGCGCGGGCTCCAGGCCCAGTCCGGGCAACCTCGGAGGCGCCGCGACCTGCGATGGTGTCCCGCCGGGTGGTGTAGCAGCGATCAGTGCATTACCCCTGGTCATGGGGCGGCCATCGCGCAACTCTCCGAGTAGAGAGGCTCGTT
>NZ_JBEPBF010000286.1:0-1644 GCF_040298985.1 Streptomyces sp. NPDC001093
GCTAGTGGCTCGTCTCGGATCCTTGGGTGGATAACTCTGTAGGCTGCCAACTGGTCTTGATCACTGTCGTGGATGTACGGCCTGGTGTGCTCGTGGAGGAGGGTTGGCGCGTGGCGGAGAAGCCCGTGCGGAACTCGGTGTCGCTGGGTGTGTTCCTCGCTGTGGCGGCTCACCCCCGGGTGGCGTCCAGCGTTGTCGAACTGGCGGGTCGCGGCATCACCGCAGACGCGGCTGCGAACTGTTGGGTGCTTGAGGTCGGGAAACCTTCCTTGGACGGCTTCACGCTGTCCGACAAGATGATCGAGTTCGGCGAGCTGGAGGATCAGCTCGTTGAACTGTGGCAGGAGTGTGGGACTGGCGAGGTCGACGCGGCGGCCTTCGAGACCCGTCTGGCGGAGATCGTCGAAGCCATGGAGAAGTGGCCGTCACTCCCGGAGGCGCCCGTGGAGGACTTCTCAAGCCGCCTTCCCCGGGTACTGGGTCCAGGTACGGATGGGTGAGTCGGGGGCGAAGTTGGTCTTCGGTTGGGCCCGGGCGTTGCGCCAGCGGATGTAGGCGGCGATGGCGGCGTTCTGCTCGCCGTGGCTGCGGTGGTCAGTGCCGTTGAGGGCGAAGTAGCGCAGGGCGGCGAACTCGGACTCGATCCAGTTCAGCCATGATCCATAGGTCGGCAGGAAGACCAGCTCGACGTCATGGGCAGCCGCCCAGGCCCGGACGTTCGGGTGCTTATGCGGGGAAAAGTTGTCCAGCACGACGTATAACTTCTCTCCGGGCCAGCGGGCGCGCAGGGCTTTGAGCAGGGACAGGAACTCGCGCCATCGCTTTCGCCGGCGGATGCGGTAGTACATCTTGCCGGTTGCCAGGTCGAGGGCTGCGAGCATGTGCATGACGCCGTCGTAGCGGTTGTAGGTGGCCCGCAGCCGGGGCGGGGAGCCTGCCGGTCGCCATGCCCTGCCTTTGCGGGGCATCAGGTTCAGCGGGCCGAACTCGTCCACACACACCACCCGGCCGTCGTCGGGCGGGGTGTCGTAGAGGGCCAGGATGCGGTGCATCTTGGCGATGAAGTCGGGGTCGTTCGAGGACTTCCAGGTCGTAGTCGTCTGCCAGGAGACCTTGCCCTCGCGCAGTATCCGCCGCAGTGTCTCGCGGCTGATCGCAGGGACTACCGCCTGTTTGACCAGATGCTCGGCCAGCTTGGTCAGGCTCCAGGTGGAGAACGAAGCGATCTTCCAGTCGGCGGGGGACGTCCGGGCGATCAGGCAGATGTGCTCGCGTGCCTGGCTACTGATCGTCCTGGGGCGTCCCCCGCTCCATTTTGGGTCCAGAGCGTCGAATCCCCGCTCGTTGAAGGCGTGGATGACGTCGCGCACGTAGTCGGCGCTGACCTGCATCAACAAGGTGATATCCGGTACGGATTGGCCTTGCGCGGACATCAGCACGACGATCGCCCGCCGTAGCTTCACAGGGTCCTTGGCGGTTCGGCTGATCCGCTGCAGCCGACGCCCTTCCTCCATGCTCACCGGCCGGACGAACACTCCCGGACGACGCCCCACGACCACCTCCGCGATCACAGCTTGAAGGCAGCCTGCCGTGCAACGGACGAAGGATCAATTAACTGGTCAAGGCTCCGAGACGAGCCACTAG
>NZ_JBEPBF010000287.1:0-1643 GCF_040298985.1 Streptomyces sp. NPDC001093
TCACCGGGATGGACATCGCCCACTGCAAGGACGGTGTCATCATCGAGCTATACACCCTTGTCACCGGATCCCCTCAGCCCTCCTGAATGCGCCTGCCAGTCCTGGGAGCACAGCGCCATCATCAGAGGGACGGGCACGGAAGTCGTCCGGCCGGTGGGCTCCAGCTCGCCCCGTCTCGGGGTCGACGGCGAACTGGGCGATGTTGTCGGCCGTGCTGTTGTTGACGTAAAGCCGCGTCCGCCGGGGTCGACGACGAAGTTGATCGGGCCGCTCACGCCCTGGCCGGTGTGACCGACGACGGAGAGCGTCCCGGTGGGCCGGTCGATCCGGTAGCCGGTGATGGTCTGTGAGCCGCGGTTGGAGGCGCAGAGGAGGTCACCCGACGAGTGGACGGCGATCTCGACGCCGCTGGGGGGCCCGGGTAGCCGGGTGGTGCGGTCGCGACGGTCTGCAGGATCTCCTGGACCGTCCCCGTCGTGGCGTCGTAGGCGAACACCGTGATGGTCGCGTCGAGTTCGCCGATATGGCCGTATCTCGCAGCAGATCGGCGACCGGCAGTCGGACGTCCTCGTCCTCGAAGACACGCTCGGGATGGTGCAGTAGCCGGCACGCATCGGCCGGCTGGCGGAGCCGGCGGCTGTAGTCGACGCGCTGCGGCTGAGCCTTGAGGATCTCGACCTCTCGCTGACCCCACGGAGTGTCGACACCGGCGCCAGTCATCTCCTTGTCGCGATCAACGACACCGCGGCGCTGGCACGATGTGCGCCCGAGAAGGCCGCGTTGGTCCGGGTGACGCGCACGTGCCAGGCACAGGGTCTCTACGCGGTGTCCATCGGAGACGAACGCCCCGTGACCAGCGTGTCGGCACGATTCTTCAACCCCGGCTCCGGGCTCGACGAGGACCCAGCCACCGGAAGCGCCGCCGGGCCGCTGTGCGCGTATCTGGACCGCCTCGGCCTGCTCAGCGTCTCCAAGCGACTGGCCATCGCACAGGGCGAGTCCATGGCCCGTCCCAGCGTCATCAACATCCATCTCGATGACCGTTCCCGGCCAGTCGTCACAGGCCGATGCGCCATCTCCGCCGAAGGCCGGTTGAGCGGAGGAGAGTTCAATGTGGTGAGGTGATCGGCCTCCCCACCCATCACGGCTCAGTCCTGCCAACAGAGCGGACCATGGTCTCGTCAACACTCAGGCTCCAGTCACCAGCCGAGGCACCTCCCAAGCACCGGGGCGATGGTGCGCCGTTTCCGAACCGGTGTGTCACGGAACGCCACGGCCAGCCAATCGGACTCCCGTTCGACACGCACGCCTGCAACCTCGTTCAGGATCCCTTGCGTGCGCAGCAGATACCTGCCGCCCTCCGATAGCCACGCACCCCCCAATTTCGACAGCCGAGCTTATAAGCTTTCCTGTCAAAGTTTTGTGGTTGCTTCGTGCGCTGTTCCGACTCCGAGCCCGAACCGCTCTCGCATCATGCGCTCGCGGAGGCGGCCCACGAGCTGCGTTCGGTCATGCATCACCTGCTACGCGTTATGCGCGTGGAGGAGGCCGGAGCCTCCCCCTGAGTGGTGGACACGCTGATACTGGATCTGCTTGATCCGGAGGAAGCGAGAAGACCGCCGATGGCGATGAAGGACTACTCG
>NZ_JBEPBF010000289.1:0-1606 GCF_040298985.1 Streptomyces sp. NPDC001093
CCGAAAGTGGATCTTGGTCGTGAGATGATCTTGATTCGTGGCGCGTGGAGAGCTGACGGATGAACAATGGGCGTCTTTGGAGCCGCTGTTGCCCGGGGGCAAGAAGCCCGGCTGGCCGCCGATATGGACCCGGCGGCAACTGATCGACGGCATACGATTCCGGGTCCGCACCGGCGTCCCCTGGCGGGACGTGCCCGCAAGGTACGGGCCGTGGGGTCGGGTGTACGACCTTTTCCGCCGCTGGCAGCGAGACGGAACGTGGCACCAGATCTTCACCGCCCTGCAGAGCCGGGCGGATGCGAAGGACCTGATCACCTGGGACATCAACGTCGACTCGACGATCGTGCGGGCCCACCAGCACGCCGCCGGGGCGCGCAAAGGGGGGACCTTCAGAAGGAGCCGCCCGGCGGCGTCGCCGTTGAGCCGGACGACCACGGGCTCGCGCGCTCGCGCGGCGGGCTGACCACCAAGTTGCACCTGGGCGTCGAGCAGGGGCAGAAACTCATGTCCATCGTGATCACCGCCGGGCAGCGCGGGGACTCCCCGCAGTTCGAGGCCGTCCTGGGCCGCATCAGGGTGCCCCGCCTGGGGTCGGGCAGGCCGCGCACCCTGCCGAGGCGGGTGCGCGCGGACAAGGCGTACGCCTCCCGGAAGAACCGCGCCTACCTCCGGCGACGCGGCATCCGCTGCACCATCCCGGACAAGGCCGACCAGGCCCGCAACCGCAAGAAGCGTGGCTCGCTCGGCGGCCGTCCGCCGAAGTTCGACTCCGAGGACTACAAGGCGAGACACGCGGTCGAGTGCGGCATCAATCGCCTCAAAAGACACCGCGCCGTGGCCACGAGGTACGACAAGCTCGCGGTCCGCTACGAGGCGACCGTCCTCGTCGCGGCCATCAATGAGTGGCTGTGACCAGCGTCGTCGAGAGTGATCCAGTAGCGGCGCTTGACCCCGGTTTCGGTGCTGCGCACATCTTCGAGGACGCCACCATTGCTCTCGATGGTGCGCGCCGAGCCGACGTTGCCGTCGTCACAGGTGAGGAGGACCCGGTCCAGACCGAGCGCCGGCGCCTTGAGTAGAACTGCTCCCAGCGCCCACGAGGCCAGTCCGCGTCTCCTGGCAGAAGGCCGAACGCTGTAGCCGATATGTCCGCCGCCTTCCAATAGAAAGGCGTTCAGATAGTGCCGAAGATCGATGGCCCCGAGGTAGGTCTCGCCATCGACGATCCACCAGTGGGTGGCGTGGACGCGTCCTTCCCCGACAGGCAGCGACCGGTCCGATTGCTGTCGCAGCCGCTGGACCCATGAGGCGAACCCTTCCGGGCTGTCAAGGTCATCGTCACCAATCAGACGCAGGCCAGCCCCGTCCTGGTGAGCACCAGGCTGCCACTCGTCACGTGCCGCGAGCCACGAGGAATGCAGCCGTCCCGTGGGAGCGATCAGTTCAGCCATGCGAGGGACGATAACACCCGCACCCCCTGTGTGATCAGGCATTTTGTGCCAGATCGGGAGCGTGGCCCGTCGGATGGGGTGCAGGTAAGCCAGATCTGGCAGAGATCGCCTCACTCCGCCGCGATTGCTCAACCACTACCTTGATCCACTTTCGA
>NZ_JBEPBF010000290.1:0-1519 GCF_040298985.1 Streptomyces sp. NPDC001093
TTCGCCAGGAAGCAATAGCCGACACAACCTCCACCAGCGTCCTTGCCCCCACCTCAGCCAGAAATGGACATCGCCTTACGAACCGCCCACTAAGGCCGGGGCACCCGTCCCGAACGGATCTCCCGGATCTGGGGTGCCCTCGGCCTGTGGCGCCCGGACCCGCAGGGCACGGTCCGGGTTGGTGGCGTCGCATTCCTCCTTGACACGGGCCATGGTCGACGAGAAATACGGCGGGTGCGCATCGGGTGGATGCACGGCATCGTCCCGGCGATGTCGCCCACTCCCGCACGATGTCGTCCACTCCCGGCCGGCGGTATCCACTGGGCCTCCGCCAACTTGAAGTCACAGGTCAAAGGGCTGGTGTGATCGGTGCTCAGGGTGCTCACGCTGGTCATAGGCGGCTGTCTGCGCAGTAGATCATCCGCCAGCGGTTGCCTGCCGGATTTCGGTGCTCGAAGCGGTGCGTGCGCTTCCCGAAGATCGCGGTGATCGTCTTGGCCGTGCTGCGGCACGACCAGCGCCCGGCCGACATGGCCGGCGGCAACAACGTGTCCGAGTCCACCGTCCGCCGCTGGCGGGACGAGCTGAGCGCCCTCCTGGCCGCGCAGGCGCCGCGATTGGACCGCGCCCTGAAGAAGGTGGCTGGCTTTGCGTTCGTAGCGGCGGTGCAGGCGTCGGCATCCGGCGAGCCACGCCATGGTGCGTTCGATGGTCCAGGGGTGTCGGCCGAGCCGCTGGCTGGAGTCGATTCCCTTGCGGGCGATTCGTGGTGTGATGCGGCGGCCTCGTAACCAACGCCGCAGGTGGTTGTAGTCGTAGCCCTTGTCGCCGTGCAGCTTGCCGGGTCTGCGTCGACGTCGGCCGCGACGGGACCGGATCGGCGGTATGCCTTGCACCAGCGGGATGAGGGCCTGGCTGTCGTGGACGTTGGCCCCCGAGATGCCGACGGACGGGGGCAGACCGGTCCGCTCGGTGATCAAGTGGATTTTCGAGCCGTACTTGCCCCGGTCCACAGGATTCGGGCCTGTCAGTCCCCCCTTTTCAGGGCCCGCATGTTCACGGAGTCGATAGCGCACCGAGACCAGTCCAGTTCGCCGCGGGCGCCGAGCTCGTCGAGGAGCAGGCGGTGGAGTTTCGCCCACACCCTGGCCTTCGACCACTCCGCGAACCGCCGGTGGGCTGTCGCGCCAGAAGGTCCGAACGAGGCGGACGGAAGTTGCTGCCACGTGCAGCCCGAGGTGGCGACGAACAGGATCGCCGCCAGCACCTCCCGATCGCCGTGCCGCCGCCGGCCACCACCCTGCGGACGTGTTGGCGCCTCCGGCACCTCCCGCTGAAACAACTCCCACAGCTCATCCGGCACCAGCCGCTCAACGATCCCCACCTCGGCAGGAATTCGAACAGTCCAAATGAGGTGGGCTGTAAGTGGGCGGTTCGTGAGTCTTTGAGTGGATCTGCTGTCGCCTGATGGTGTGGCGGCGGGGCGGAATCTGCCGGCCCGCGGTGGTTGATCTGGTGA
>NZ_JBEPBF010000291.1:0-1451 GCF_040298985.1 Streptomyces sp. NPDC001093
CTCCTTACCTTGTGGGCGGGTTGATTCCGGTCCTTCGTACGATCGGCAGACCCAGGGGCCTGGGTGTGGCTGAAAGCGCTCATGCCGTACGTGTGGCTTTGACTGATAGGCCGCCCAGTGCCCCGCGACGACACGGCCACTCATTGGGATGAGCGAACAGAAATCGCTTCGTAAGGACACGTCGGCGTGGTCGTCTGCAGGGACCAATCAACCGATCGGCGAGGGAGGCTCGGGTGCCCGAGCTCTGGGCGGGGACGGATGCCGGCAAGGCCGCGCACCACTGCACGGTGATCGACACGGACGGAACGAAGGTGCTCTCGCGCCGAGTACCGAACAACGAGGCTGAGCTGCTGGAGCTGATAGGCGACGTCCGTGCACTGGCCGAGGACGACCCGGTGACCTGGGCAGTCGATCTGAACGCGGGCGGAGCCGCCCTGCTGATCGCTTTGCTCACCAGTCACGGTCAACGGCTTCTCTACATCCCTGGCCGCACCGTTCACCATGCCTCCCACAGCTACCGCGGGGACGGCAAGACCGATGCCAAGGACGCTTACGTCATCGCCGACCAGGCACGGATGCGCCGGGACCTGCAGCCCCTGCAGGACTGGGACGAGATCGCGGTGGACCTGAAGATCCTCACCGCTCGCCGCTATGACCTGGCGGCCGACCGCACGCGGGCCATCAACCGCCTGCGGGCTCAGCTGCTGGAGTACTTCCCCGCTCTGGAGCGGGCGTTCGACTACGCCGCGTCCAAAGGCGCCCTCACGCTGCTGACCGGCTACCAGACGCCAGCAGCCCTGCGCCGGATCGGTGCGAGCCGGCTGACGAGTTGGTTGAAGAACCGCAGGGTTCGCGGCGCCCAGGCCCTGGCGGACGCTGCAGCGGCCGCGGCGCAGGCCCAGCACACCGCCGTCGCCGGGGAGGCCACGGCCGCAGCTGTGGTCTGCACCCTGGCCAAGGCCGTGCTGGCGCTGGACGAGGAGATCGCCGACATCGATCTGCAGATCGCGGCCCGCTTCCGTGAGCATCGCGACGCGGAAGTGATCGTCAGCATGCCCGGAATGGGTCCGTTGCTGGGGGCAGAGTTCATTGCCTGCACCGGAGGGGACATGGACGCCTTCGGCAGCACGGGACGGCTTGCCGGAGTCGCCGGTCTCGCGCCGGTCCCACGGGACTCAGGCCGGATCAGCGGAAACATGCGCCGACCACATCGCTACCATCGCCGGCTCCTGCGCGTCTTCTACCTCTCGGCCCAGATCGCCGCGCGCTTCTGCCCTACGTCGAAGACGTTCTACGACCGCAAGAGGAACGAGGGCAAGAGCCACAAGCAGGCGATCCTCGCACTCGCTCGCCGTCGGCTCGACGTCCTATGGGCTCTCATCCGGGATCAACGGCACTGGGCCCCCGAGCCGCCCCAGCCAGCTTGACAAGGACGATTGGGAATCAGTCAC
>NZ_JBEPBF010000292.1:0-1434 GCF_040298985.1 Streptomyces sp. NPDC001093
GCCGCGTCGCCCACCACTGCGGCCGCCCCGACGATGACCAGCGTCAGGGGCAGTATCGAATTCCTGGCTAGCGAGCGCACAAGGTCATTATCGACGCGGGCCGGGAATTCGGGAGGTGCTTCAACGGGAGGCCCCCGTCACAGTCCACGGTCCGGATCGGGCATCGGCACCCCCGACACCGGAGGGGGCTGACCGCATTCTATGGAAGAGCAAAGAATTCTGTCCGGTACTGCCGGGTAGGCGCCATCGGAGCTACCTTCCTCTCGCACCCTGTCATGTCGTGTTCACCCAGCGCCATGGCAGGTGGCGCGAGTGTCATGCTCATGACTGCGCGGTCACATCGCCGCTACGCGCGTCACGGGCTGCCCATCCAGTGCGAGAAACCTCACTTCCCGATGGAGGCAGTACCCATGCGTGAGTCACGCTCGAGCGGGCAGAGACGGAGTCTGCGAAGACTCGTCGCCGTCGCCTTCCCCGCGCTCGCCCTCACCGTCGCCGGACTCGTCGCCGCCCCCACGGCCGGCGCCCAGCCCGCAGCGGCCCACCCCCACACCTCCAAGGTCACACAGAACGCCAAGGCCCTGACCGACCCGAAGCGGCAGACCTTCCACGCCACCGGCAGGGCCGGCCAGAAGGTCCCCACGACCCACCTGTGCGCCACCGCCGAGCCGGGCCACGCGTCCTGCTTCGCCCAGCGCCGCACCGACATCGAACAGCGCCTCGCCTCGGCGCTCGCCGCCGCCGCGCCCTCCGGCCTCTCCCCGGCCAACCTGCACAGCGCCTACAACCTGCCCACCGCGGCCGGTTCGGGCATGACGGTCGGCATCGTGGACGCCTACAACGACCCCAACGCCGAGTCGGACCTGGCCACCTACCGTTCCACGTACGGCCTGTCGTCCTGCACCAAGGCCAACGGCTGCTTCAAGCAGGTCAGCCAGACGGGTTCCACCACCTCGCTGCCGACCAACGACACCGGCTGGGCCGGTGAAGAGATGCTCGACATCGACATGGTCAGCGCCGTCTGCCCGAACTGCAGCATCATCCTGGTCGAGGCCAACTCCGCGAGCATGGCCGACCTCGGCGCCGCCGAGAACGAGGCCGTGGCACTCGGCGCCAAGTTCGTCTCCAACAGCTGGGGCGGCTCCGAGTCGTCCTCGCAGACCAGCGACGACACCTCGTACTTCAAGCACCCGGGTGTCGCGATCACCGTCTCCTCGGGTGACTCCGCCTACGGCGCCGAGTACCCGGCGACCTCCCAGTACGTGACCGCCGTCGGCGGCACCGCGCTCACCACCGCCTCCAACTCCCGCGGCTGGAGCGAGTCGGTGTGGAACACCAGCTCCACCGAGGGCACCGGCTCCGGCTGCTCGGCCTACGACCCGAAGCCGAGCTGGCAGACCGACACCGGCTGCTCCAAGCGCATGGAGGCCGACG
>NZ_JBEPBF010000293.1:0-1389 GCF_040298985.1 Streptomyces sp. NPDC001093
GTGTTCATGTAGTACGGGAAGCGGGAGGAGCAGCCGATGCCGGAGACGAAGACGATGTTCTCCTTCGCCAGCCCCAGCTCCGGCATGAAGCCCTGAACGGCGGCCAGGATCGCGTAGTCACCACAGCCCGGGCACCAGCGCACCTCCTGGTCCGACTTGAAGTCCTTGGCCATGAGCTTGAGTTCAGTTCGCACGGAGCACCTCCTGCAGAACCTTGGCGAGCTGTTGTGCCTTGAACGGCATGCCGTTGACCTGGTTGTGGGGCACCACGTCGACCAGGTATCGCGCGCGCAGCAGCGTCGTCAGCTGCCCGAGGTTCATCTCGGGCACGACGACTCTCTGGTAGCGCTTGAGAACCTCGCCGAGGTTGGCCGGGAAGGGGTTGAGGTGGCGCAGGTGGGCCTGGGCGATGGACTCGCCGGCCGCCCGCAGCCTGCGGACCGCCGCCGTGATCGGCCCGTACGTCGAGCCCCACCCGAGGACCAGGGTCCTCGCGCCGCCGTGCGGGTCGTCGACCTCGATGTCCGGCACCGCGATGTTGTCGACCTTGGCCTGGCGGGTGCGGACCATGAAGTCGTGGTTGGCCGGGTCGTAGGAGATGTTCCCCGTGCCGTCCTGCTTCTCGATGCCGCCGATGCGGTGCTCCAGACCCGGCGTCCCCGGCACCGCCCACGGCCGCGCCAGGGTCTGCGGGTCCCGCTTGTAGGGCCAGAACACCTCGGTGCCGTCGGCCAGGGTGTGGTTGGGGCCGGAGGCGAACTGCACCCGCAGATCGGGCAGTTCCTCCAGGTCCGGGATCCGCCACGGCTCGGAACCGTTGGCCAGATACCCGTCGGAGAGCAGCATCACCGGGGTGCGGTAGGTCAGCGCGATCCTCGCCGCCTCCAACGCCGCCTCGAAGCAGTCCGCCGGCGTCCTCGGCGCCACGATCGGCACCGGCGCCTCACCGTTACGCCCGAACATCGCCTGCAGCAGATCCGCCTGCTCCGTCTTCGTCGGCAGACCGGTGGAGGGGCCACCGCGCTGGATGTCCACCACCAGCAGCGGCAACTCCAGCGACACCGCCAGCCCGATCGTCTCGCTCTTGAGCGCAACCCCCGGCCCGGAGGTCGTCGTCACCGCGAGCGAGCCACCGAACGCCGCCCCCAAAGCCGCGCCGATCCCCGCGATCTCGTCCTCCGCCTGGAAGGTCCGCACCCCGAAGTTCTTGTGCCGGGACAACTCGTGCAGGATGTCCGAGGCCGGCGTGATCGGATACGAGCCCAGGAACAGCGGCAGATCCGCCTGCTGCGAAGCCGTGATCAGGCCGTAGGCCAGGGCGAGGTTGCCGGAGATGTTGCGGTAGGTGCCGGTCGGGAACGCGGCGGCCGCCGGGGCGACCTCGTAGGA
>NZ_JBEPBF010000294.1:0-1368 GCF_040298985.1 Streptomyces sp. NPDC001093
TCGATGAACGCTACGAGCGCTTCGACGGCCGGTCGAGCTCGGCGATGCTCCTATGTCAAGCTGCCAGGCGAACTGGGAGGTCAGAGGCGGTCGCAGTCGGCTGAGCTGCGCCCTCGTCGGCCAGCAGAGCCCGAAAGACGCGGTCGGAGATGCGTCGTCGCAGCAGTCGTACCGCTTCCTTGGGCGTCTTGCCGCGGGCCAGCTGCTTTACGAAATAGTCGGCGCCTTCACCGCCGCGGCGCACCTGCGTGACCGCGATCATGTGCAGGGCGTGGTTGATGGCTCGGTTTCCGCCCCGGTTCAGGCGCACGCGGATCTTGTTGGAGGACCAGACCGGGATCGGGGCGGTGCCGGTGAAGTGCGCGTAGGCGTCCTTGGACTTGAACCGGTTGGCGCCGGCCGTCTCGCCAATGATGACGGCCGCGCTGAGCACGCCGCAGCCGGGGATGGCCAGCAGCGACGGCGCCAGCACCTCGACCAGCTTACGCAGCCGAGCTTCCAGCGCGTTGATCTGCTCAGTCAGCCGTCGGCACTCGACGACCAGGTCGCGGGCGATCTCCACCACGACACCCACATGGTCGGCGAGGGCCGCAGCGAGCGCGTCGAACACGCACAAACGGCGCAAGCCCCGAGAGGGTACGGGCAGTTCGGGATCGATCTCGTGCAGGAACCAGCGCAGCTTGTTCGCCGCCGCGGTACGGGAGCGCACCAGGCGGCGGCGGTGATCGGCCAGGAGCTTCACGTCCCGGGCCGGGCCCGCGAGGCTGGCCCGGGGCAGGTCGGGTTCGCGCAGCGCCACCCGGGCCACCGCCTCGGCGTCGATCGGGTCGGACTTGCCTCGCTCGCGGGCCGAGCGGCGAGCTCCGGCCATCAGCCGGGTGTGCACCCGCACCACCTCATGACCGGCCACCAGGAGGTCGACCTCGAAGCGGCGGGTCAGATGGCGGCAGTCCTCTATGGCCAACAAGACCTGTCCGAACTGGGCAAACCACTTGATCGCCTGGGCGTGACCGGCCGGGGTCGCGGCGACGGTGACCTCACCGACGCGGCGTCCCAGCGGGTCGACCGCGACCAGCGTGTGCGTCTTCTTGTGTCCGTCGATGCCGACAACGTGCACGAAAGCCTCCGCAGCTCGGTGGAGAGTCGATGGGCATCTCCACCGCGGGGGCACGCCTCAATCGGGCTCGCGCGGCACGCTCCTATCAGGCCACTCCGCGGCGGAGACCCGGGCCGGCGGGGCGGCACATCGCCGACAAGCCACCATCGCTGGGGCAGCAAAGAAACGAGCCAGCCCCGCCGGTGCCCGTCACTCTGTCACCACCCATAGGCCCGTGTCTCAGACTCTGTCATTGACGCGAAGAAAGCCGA
>NZ_JBEPBF010000295.1:0-1355 GCF_040298985.1 Streptomyces sp. NPDC001093
GGGCCTTCCCCCGTGATGGTGGACACGCTTCGTTGATCACGCGGCGAGCGTGAGCTTAGCCGCGTGGTGTCGGCGTTCGTATTCGTTGGGGCTGAGGTGGTCGTTGGCGGAGTGTCGGCGGCGGGTGTTGTAGCGTGCCAGCCAGGCAAATACGGTCCTTCTGCAGGTGCCGGCGTCGCCGTAGTCGCGGGCGCCCTGGAGGGTCTCGCGTTTCAGGGATGCGTGGAAACTCTCGCAGGCCGCGTTGTCCGCGCTGGTGCCGACCGCACCCATTGACCGGGTCACCCCGAGCCGGTCGCAGAGATCGGCGAAGGCCCGGGAGCCGTATTGGGCTCCGTGGTCGGAGTGGAACACGGCGCCGTCCAGGCCGCCGCGGGTCGAGGCCGTCATCTGCAGCGCGTCGGCGACCAGGCCGGTGCGCATGTGGTCGGCGATGGACCAGCCGACGACCTTGCGGCTGAAGCAGTCCAGCACGGTCGCAAGATAGAGGAACCCTCCGCCTGCGAGCGGGAGATACGTGATGTCGCCCATGTATTTCCGCCCCGGCTCGGTGGCGGTGAAGTCCCGCTGGAACAGGTCCGGAACCTGTGAGGCTGCCGGGTCCGGGACGGTGGTGCGGACGCGTCTGCGCAGGCGGATGCCAGTTATGGAGAACGTCCGCATGACGCGAGCGACCCGCTTCTCGTTGATCCGCAGGCCCTTCCCACGCAGCTCAGCGGTCACCCGTGGAGAGCCGTAGGCACCGCCCGACTCGCCGTGGACCTCGCGGATCCGCTCGGCCAGGAGCCGGTCCTCGCTCTGCCGGGACGCCCTCGCCTTCCTGCCGGCAAGCCACTTGTAGTAGCTGGACCGGTTCAGGCCCAAGACCTCGCACAGCCGCTTCACGCCGTAGGCGTCCCGGTAATCGGCGACGAACTGGAAGCGACTCACCAGTTTGTCTCCCCGGCGAAATACTTGGCCGCCTTGCGGAGTATGTCCCGCTCGGTCGCCAGCTTCCGCTCACTCGCCTCGAGCTCGGCCACCCGGGCCTCCAGCTGCCGGATCCGCTCGTCTGGATCGGCGGACGATGCAGCCTGCCCAGCCCGGGCCTTTGGCGTCCCGCCCGCGGACGGAGCAGCGGCAGTGACACCGCGGCGTTCGCGGTCCCGCAGCACCCACTCACGCAGGGTGGCCCGGTTGATGCCCAGGTCGGCGGCGATGCTCTTGTACGTCGCCCCGGGCGTGGACTCGTACAAGGCCACGGCATCGGCCTTGAACTCGTCCGAGTAGTCCTTCATCGCCATCGGCGGTCTTCTCGCTTCCTCCGGATCAAGCAGATCCAGTATCAGCGTGTCCACCACTCAGGGGGAGGCTCC
>NZ_JBEPBF010000296.1:0-1333 GCF_040298985.1 Streptomyces sp. NPDC001093
GGTCATGTCCCCTGTGGTGGTGTAGCGAGGTCGATCTGATCTTTGTAGATCGTGTCCATGCTTTCCTCGGGTAGATAGCGGCGGGGAAAGGCGATCCATTCGTCGTGCATCTCGACGAGGACGGCGGTGGTGAGGCGCTCGAGGGCGTCGGGGTTGGGGAAGATCTGGACGACGTCGGTCCGGCGCTTGATCTCGCGGTTGATCCGCTCTAGCGGGTTGGTCGACTGGATCTTCTTCCAGTGCCGATCAGGGAAGTCCGCGAACGCGGTCAGATCCTCCTTCGCCTCCAGGAGCATGCCCCTGACCTTGGGGAACTGTCGGCCGAGCATGTCGGCGACGGTGTCGAGCTGGGCCCGGACGGCTGCTGCGGTGGGTTGGGCGAAGATCGTGCGGATGGTCGCCGCCACCATCTCGGCACAATCCTTCGGGATCACCGCGAAGACGTTGCGCAGGAAGTGAACGCGGCACCTTTGGTAGCCGGCGCCGAGCATGACCTTGCGCACGGCCTTGACCAGGCCGCTGTGGTGGTCAGCGATGACCAGGCGGACCCCGGACAGGCCCCGCTCGCGCAGCGAGCGCAGGAACTCGGTCCAGAACGCCTCGGTCTCGCTGTCGCCGACCATCAGTCCCAGCACTTCGCGTCCGCCGTCCTCGGTGATGCCGGTGGCGATGACCACGGCCTGGGACACGATCTGGTGGTTCACGCGGGCCTTGCAGTAGGTCGCGTCCAAGTAGACGTAAGGGAAGCGGGTATGGTCCAGCGGCCGGGTGCGGAAGGCGGTGAGTTCGGCGTCCAGGGCGGCACAGAGCCGGGACACCTCGCTCTTGGAGATCCCGCTGTCCGCTCCCAGGGCCCTGACCAGGTCGTCCACGCTGCGAGTGGAGACGCCGTGGACGTATGCCTCGACGATGACGGCATACAGGGCCCGGTCGATCCGGCGGCGGCGTTCGAGCAGGCTGGGGAAAAAGCTGCCGGTGCGGACCTTGGGGATCGCCAGGTCGAGATCCCCGGCCTGCGTGGTCAGCGTCTTTCCACGGTGACCGTTGCGCAGGTTGGTCCGGGTCTCGGTGTGCTCGCCGGGCTCGGCCCCGATGAACGAGGTGGCCTCGGCCTCGATCAGCTCCTGCAGGATCCGCTGGGCCAGAACCCGGACCAACTCGATTCCGTCCGCCGTACGCAGTGACTCCATCAGCCGGAGTAAGTCATGCTGGGACAAGGCCATCGCGTCACCTCTCTCAACGAGCCTCTCTACTCGGAGAGTTGCGCGATGGCCGCCCCATGACCAGGGGTAATGCACTGATCGCTGCTACACCACCCGGCGGGACACCATCG
>NZ_JBEPBF010000297.1:0-1332 GCF_040298985.1 Streptomyces sp. NPDC001093
TGTGAACCGCCCCGGTTCGAATAGAGACTCGATTTCATGAAAGGATCGAGTCATGGCACGACCCTCCCGTTACCCGCTTGAGCTGCGCCGTCGTGCGGTGCGCATGGTCGCCGAGGTCCGCGGCGACTACCCGAACGAGACGGCCGCCCTGCAAGTGGTGGCCGACAAGCTCGGCATCGGCTCGCGGGAAACGCTGCGGAACTGGGTGAAGCAGCACGAGATCGACGCGGGGACGCGGCCGGGGACGACGACGGAGGAGTCCGCCCAGATCAAGGCGTTGAAAAAGGAGAACGCCGAACTGAAGCGGGCCAACGAGATCCTGAAGGCGGCGGCGAGTTTTTTCGCGGCCGAGCTCGACCGGCCACACACGTGCTCGTAGCGTTCATCGACGAGCACCGGGACCGCTTTGGCGGGGTCGAGCCGATCTGCAGGACGCTCACCGAGCATGACTGCAAGATCGCCCCTTCCACCTACTACGCTCACAAGAAGCGACTGGCCGCCCCGTCCGCACGATCGGTGCGGGACGCTCAGCTCAAGGAGCTGATCAGCCAAGTCCACACCGCCAACTACCGCGTCTACGGCGCAAGGAAGATCTGGCGCCAGCTGAACCGGCAGGGACACGCCGTGGCCCGCTGCACTATCGAACGCCTGATGCGCGAGCTAGGCATCCAGGGGGCAGTCCGCGGCAAGCGTGTGATCACCACGCTTCCCGGCGGGCAGGTTGAGCGAGCCCCCGACCGTCTCGACCGCGACTTCGTCGCCGCCGCCCCCAACCGGTGCTGGGTGGCGGACTTCACCCACGTGAAGACCTGGTCAGCGACCGTCTACGTCGCGTTCGTCGTGGACACCTTCTCCCGCCGGATCGTCGGCTGGTCGGCGGCCACCGTCAAGGAGACCGTCTTCGTCCTGGACGCCCTGGAGATGGCGATCTGGCAACGCGACCGCGACCAACAACCCATCCAGCCAGGCAATTTGATCCATCACTCGGATGCCGGGTCGCAGTACACATCATTCAGGCTCGCCGAGCACCTAAACGCCGCCGGCATAGCCGCGTCCATCGGCTCGGTCGGCGACGCCTACGACAATGCTCTGATGGAATCGGCGATCGGCCTGTACAAAACCGAGTTGATCAAGCCCCAGCGGCCCTGGAAGACGCTCTCCCAGGTCGAGTTGGCCACCGCCGAATGGGTCGACTGGTACAACCACCGCCGACTCCACGGTGAGATAGGCCATATCCCGCCTGTCGAGTACGAAGCCAACTACTACACGGAACTCACGAAACCCCAGGTCACAACCACAATCTGAGATCTCTACCGAACCCGGGGCGGTTCA
>NZ_JBEPBF010000298.1:0-1297 GCF_040298985.1 Streptomyces sp. NPDC001093
CAGCCCCAACGAATACGAACGCCGACACCACGCGGCTAAGCTCACGCTCGCCGCGTGATCAACGAAGCGTGTCCACCATCACGGGGGAAGGCCCTCCCCCGGAACATGATCAGGCAGCAGACTCACTTCACGGCCTTCGTCGTGGTCACGTGCATCCTTGGTCGGAGCACATGATCAGACGAAGGCCGCCTCAACGTTCGGCGAACGCCCAGGTGAGCGGCCTAGTTCGAGGCGCATTTCGGGACCGCCCCACACACGGCCGACCCGACGGTAGCGTGATCGACATGACGGCTGAGGGTGAGACGGCAGAGGGCGAAGCCCTGATCGGCGGCATGGTGAACGCGGGCGCGGTCTTCCGCCACGGTGCCCTGGTGGAACGCCCGGCGCCGCGCACCGCGCGCGCCCTCCATGCCCATCTCCTCGCGCTCAAAGAGCACGGGTTCGACGCGGCTCCGAGGCCGATCCGTCTCACCGCAGACGGCCGCGAGCAGTTGACCTTCATCCCCGGCGACGTCGCTCTACCGCCGTTTCCGCGCTGGGTGATGACCGAGACCGCGTTGAGTTCGGTGGGAAGCCTGTTGAGGCGTCTGCACGACGCCAGCGCGGCCATCGCGGTTGACGCATGCGCTGAGTGGCCCCGATCCCTGGCCGACCCGGCGGGAGGAACGATGCTGTGCCACAACGATGTGTGCCCGGAAAACGTCGTCTTCCGCGACGGCCGTGCCACAGCCCTGATCGATTTCGACCTGGCGGCCCCCGGCCGAGCAGTATGGGACGTTGCCATGACCGCCCGCTACTGGGTTCCCATGCTTGATCCCACGTCCGCGGCAGTTCTCTATCCCGCGGGGCTGGATGCCCCGGCACGACTGCGGATACTCGCCGACGGCTACGGTCTCTCCCCGCAGGAGCGCGGTGAATTGCCCGGCGTCATCGAGCAGGCCACCGCAACCTGCCGGGCCTTCGTCGCTGATCGAGTGGCCGACGGTGACCCCGTCTACACCCAGGCGCTGTCCGAGCACGGTGGTTGGCAGCGTTGGGACCGCATCCAGCAGTGGCTGGTGGCTCACCACGAGATGTTCACGGCTGCCCTGTTGGGATAACTGGCTAAGAAGTCCTAACAGAAGTGGTTGATCATGTGACTGCTGGCTTATCCGCTCGTTGGTCTGGTCGTGGGGAAACGTCAGTCGCGGCCGTGGATCGTTTCGGATGAACTGTGGGCCCTGATAGAACCGTTGCTGCCCAAGCCGGGGCCGAAACTGGTCGAGGGACGGCCGAGGGTGCCGGACCGGCAGGCGTT
>NZ_JBEPBF010000299.1:0-1291 GCF_040298985.1 Streptomyces sp. NPDC001093
ACGAGCGCCCGGGCCGGCGCCGGCCCGGCGGTCACCGCGCCGCAGCAGCCCGAGACCTGGCCGGATCCCGCCGCACTGCTGCTGACGGCACTCGGCCCGGGGCCCCGGCTGTGGGAGCGCGGGCCCGGTCATCCCGAGACGCTGACCGTGCGGCTCGGCACGGCGGACCGGAGCGCTCCGGACGGCTCCGGCGTGGTGCCCGCGGTGCCCGTGACGGCGGCACTGCGCGAGGCGGGCGCGCTGGGCCTGGCCGGACCGCGCCCCCGGCTGTCCGGGCTGACCCGCGCGGTGCTGGCCCAGCTGGCCGCGCTGCACTCCCCCGACCTGCTGGAGATCGTGCTGATCAGCGCCGACCGCTCCCGTCCCGTGGAGGAGCGCACGGCCGAGTGGTCCTGGCTGGGCTGGCTCCCGCATGTCCGACCGGGCCACGGCCAGGACTGCCGGCTGCTGCTGGCCTACGACCGCGAGCAGGCGGCGGCCCGCACGGAGGAACTCCTGCGCCGGGTCGACGACCACGCGACGACCGGCCGAACCGCGGCCCACCCCACCCGGGTCCCGGCACCGGGTATCGCGCCGGGCGCCCCGACGCACAGCGAGCCCACCGCCACACCCATGCCCGACTCCCCCACGGGCATGCCGGTGGGGGGCATCCCCGCCGAGGCCTCCGGGGCCCAGGCCCTTGCCACCGGCGGGTGGGACACCCCCGCCCAGGAGGGGCTTTCCAGCCACCCCGGCACCCCCACCGCCCCCGGCGCATCCACCCGGGGGCCCGCTTTCGGCCACACCGGAGCCACCGCACACGCCACCCCTGCCGCGCCGAGCCGCACCCACCCGTCGGCCGCCCTCTCGGCCCCCACTCGCCGCCCCTCCTGGGCCAAGGAGGACGCCGAGGTCGGCGGGGTCGGCGGGGCTCCGGCTCTCCACACCGTCGTCGTCCTGGACGGAGACCCCGGTGGCGGCGCGCTGCGGGACGCGCTCGCGCGGCTGGCCGTGGCCGGGCCGCGGGCCGGGATCCATGTGGTGTGTCTCGCCGAGACCGAGCCCGCCTCGCCCGCCTCCCCCATGGCGCGGACGTACGAGGCCGCGTGCGCGGTGACGCCGACGTTCCGGCACTGCGGTGCCGTGGCGCTGCTCGGCGGGGATGTCGCGACGGCGCTGCGGCTGCTGCGGGTGGCGCCGGGCGGACCCGTCGGACCGGGGACGCTCGCCGCCGTGGACGCCGTGTCCGTCGCCTGGGCGGAGCGGTTCGCCCGGGCGCTGGCGCCGCTGCGGCCGGACGGCCCGTCCGGCG
>NZ_JBEPBF010000300.1:0-1285 GCF_040298985.1 Streptomyces sp. NPDC001093
TGAGCTTGTTCCGCTTTGACGGACACCATCGGTGTGGTGGTCAGGCTGCCAGTGCGGCCTCGTAGTCGGCGGGGCTGCAGTAGTCGAGGCTGCTGTGGAGTCGGTGCAAGTTGTACCAGCTTTCGATCCACTCAAAGATCGCGGTGTGGGCGGCGGACCTGCTCGGCCAGGGCTGGGTGCCGATCAGCTCGTTCTTCAAGGTGGCGAAGAACGACTCGGCCAGCGCGTTGTCCCAGCACTGGCCGGTGCGACCAACGGATAGCCGGACACCCAACTCGTCCGCCAGCAGGGTGAGTTCACGGCTGGTGTATTGACAGCCGCGGTCGGAGTGGAAGATCACCGAACCTGCGGGGCGGCGCTGGTGGCAGGCGGCTCGCAGTGCGTCGGCGACCAGTTCGGTGCGCAGGTGGTCGGCGGTGGCCCAGCCGACCACCCGTCGGGATGCGATGTCGATGACGGTGGCCAGGTAGAGCCAGCCCTCGTCGGTGGGGATGTAGGTGATGTCGCCGCACCAGCGGGTGTCGACCGCGGCCGGGTCGGGTCGGAAGTCGCGCAGGACCAGGTCCGGGCGGATGGCCGCGTGCGAGTCGGGGATCGTGGTGCGGTGTCGGCGTCTGCGGTGCCGGCCGGCGAGCCCCGCGGCCCGCATCAGCCGGGCGATGCGTCTGCGGCCACAGCTCGTCCCCTCACGCTTGAGGACGGCGTGGATGCGCGGGGCCCCATAGGTGCCCCGGGACCGGGCGTGGACCGTGGTGATCTGCTCGGTCAGCTCCGCGTCCTGCACGGCCCGGGGACCGGGGGTGCTGGCGCGGCGGGCGTAGAAGGCGGCACGGGAGACCTTGAGCAGTTCACAAGCGCGTTTGACGCTGTGGCCCGCCTGCTTCTCCGCCTCGATGAACGGGTGCACCGTCACCGGGTCTCCTTCGCGAAGAAAGCCGTGGCCCGCTTGAGGACCTCTACGTCCTCCCGCAGCCGGCGGTTCTCCCGCCGCAACTGGGCCAGTTCCTCGCGTTCGCTGCTGGTCAGACCGTCACGCTCGCCGGCATCGACCTCGGCTTGCTTGACCCAGTCGCGCACCGCGGTCTCGGTCAGGTCGAAGTCCTTGGCGACCTGGCCCACCGAGCGGTCACCGCGTCGGCACAGCTCGACGATCTCGGCCTTGAACTCCGGCGTGAACGAGCGGCGAGGACGCGGCTTCTTCTTCCCCATGCTCTCCATGATGGACATCATCCTTCTGGGACCGAAGCCCCTGATCTGCGATGTCCGTCAAAGCGGATCAAGCCCA
>NZ_JBEPBF010000301.1:0-1219 GCF_040298985.1 Streptomyces sp. NPDC001093
CTGAGCAGACACCCCATGACATTTGAGGTCAAGCGGCCTGGAGGTGGGCGTGGTGCGACCAGGCGGTCGCCTCGTCGTAGAGGGTGCGGGACTTGAGGCAGCCGTGGAGGATGCCGACGAGCCGGTTGCCGACCTGACGCAGGGCGGCGTTGTAGCCGGATTCCCGTGCTCGTTGCTTGTCGTAGTAGCGGCGTGCGCCGGGCGAGGCGCGTAGGGCGGAGAAAGCCTGGAGTTGGAGAGCGTCAGCCAGGCGGTTGTTGCGCACGTAGCGGGCTTGGACGGTGTGACTCTTGCCAGAGGACCGGGTGACTGGGCTGGTCCCGGCGTAGTTCTTGCGGGCCTTGGCCGAGTTGTAGCGGGTGGGGTCGTCTCCGAACTCGGCGAGCACGCGGGCGCCGGTGACCTGCCCAATACCGGGCATCGAGAGGTAGATCTCGGCGTCCGGGTGCGCGAGAAAATGCGTCTTCACCTGCTCTTCCATCGCGGCTATCTGCTCGTTCAGGGCGAGCAGGAGACGGGCGTGGGCGGTGGCGGTGGCCGCGTAGGCGGCTGTGACCTGCTCCGGCAGCTCGAGGTGCTTCTCGCGTAGCGCGGCCTGGATCGCACTGGCTTTCGCGTCCCGGCCGCGACGCCGAGCACGGGCTAGGACCGCGGCGATCTGGGAGCGTGTTAGCTTCGCCGCTGCTTGCGGCGTGGGTGCTTTGATCAGCAGTTCTAGTCCGTCCGTGCTGGTCAGCTCCACGTCTGCGTAGGCGGCAAGCGCGGCCGGGAAGTACTCACGCAGAGCGTTGCGCAGCCGCTGAAAGATACGCGTGCGTTCCCAGATCAGGGTCTGATGAGCGCGTGCAGCGATCTTGACGGCCTGGGCCTGGTCGCTGTCCCCGGCAACCGGTCGCAGCTGGTCACGGTCGATGCGGACCATATCGGCCAGCGCGTGCGCATCGCCCTTGTCGCTCTTGGCACCGGACGTGCTGTATCGCTCCTTGAAGCGGACGACCTGCCGCGGGTTGATCGCGTAGACCTGGTAGCCGGCGGCGAGCAAGGCCTGCACCCATGTGCCGCGGTCCGTCTCGATTCCCACGATCACGCCTGCAGCGTCGAGGTCCTGGTCGCCGTGCCTGGCCACCAGCTCGTGGAGCTTGGTCATGCCTTCCGCGCCCTCGGGCAGCCTTGCGGTCGCCAGCCTGTGGCCGGTTGCGTCCTGGACCTCGATGTCGTG
>NZ_JBEPBF010000302.1:0-1095 GCF_040298985.1 Streptomyces sp. NPDC001093
CCGCTCCACGGTGCCCTGGGACACCCCCAGCAGCTGGGCGACCGCCTTGGTGCCCTTGAGCTGCTTGACCAGGTACTTCATCTGTGCCTGGGCGCTCTTGGGGGCGGGGCGGGTGAACGCCCCTTCCGGCGCACGGTCCAGGCTGTCCCCGATTCGTTCCACCATGGCCTGCTACTCCTCTTCGCCGGTGGTCGGGTCGTTCTTGATGAGGTTGGCGATGTTGAACACGCCGCCGTGCTCTTCGAACTGCTCCTCGGCCCACAGGACGGTCTGGGTGCCCTGGTGCTTGACCATGCCCGGCGAGACGCCGAGCCGGAACGCGCCGGGCACGGGCTTGCCCTCCGGGGTGTGGGGCAGGACGTCCAGTGGGGACGGGCCGGGTGAGGGGTAGACGATGGCGTCGGTGCCGATCGCGACTGGGTACAGGTCGGCCGCCGCGGCGGTCTTCATCAGCTTGCGGTGGATACCAATGCGCTGGTTGGCCAGGACGGCGGCCCGGATGTCGGGGCGCCACGTCTCCCTCGCGAGGGCCGGCCACGGCTCGTAGTAGGGCACCTGACCGCGGTTGCGCTGGCGGAGCTTGCCGATCCCGCCCTTCGCGGTCGCCTTGATCGCGTTCACCAGCAGCGCCATCGCCGGGTCGACCTGCTTGGAGCGGGCCATCGCGTCCAGGAACTCCTGGCCGCCCAGGTCGGTGGTGACGTCGAGGTCGGCCATCGTCGCCACGTACGCGTCGCGCAGCCGCTTGTACCAGGGGTCGAGGTAGCGACCGGTCTGGGTGCGGACATATGCCTCGATCGGCACGACGTCGAAGCCGAGCTCCACCGCGTAGGCGACGGTCGGGGTGGCATACCAGGCCGGGCCGGTGGGCTCCTCGCCCTTTGGCGTGAACGGTGAGGGCAGGCGGTCACCGTCGACGGTGTGGCCGCCGATGTTCACGCGGGAGAGGTCGACGTGAGAGAGGTCGACCAGCCAGGAGCCGGGCAGCGCCGGGTCGAACTTCGGGTTGCCGGTGAGGTGGTGGGGCCGTTCAGCCCGACGGTGAGCCCGTTGGCGGCCGCGGCGAACGACATGTTGATGTCGATCGCGACCAGG
>NZ_JBEPBF010000303.1:0-1087 GCF_040298985.1 Streptomyces sp. NPDC001093
AGCTACCTCGCCGGCCTCCACCTCCGTGCCTCGATGATCTGGATCAACGACCTCCTGAAGGCAACTACCTGATCACAACATCACACAGGCCCTAGCCGTTCCGTGAACGCGAGCATGAGGTCGCGAAGTTCCTGAGGGCCCTCGATCCGGAAGGGCAGATCCAGCGCGGCGAGGGCGGGTGGCACCCAGTCAAGTCGCTCCGCACGCAGCTCGACACGGAACCAGCCTTCGGCCATCGGGCCGCCGCCGTCATTCGGCGGCGGCCCGATGACGGCGACGCTCTCTGGCAGCCATGCACGGATCCGCTCGGGCGTCCCGCGGATCCACACGGCCACCTGGTGCCGGTACTTTGCCGTGGCGAAGCCGGTCAGCAGGTGGTTCGGGGCGTCCCTTCCCGAAGGTGGGTCGAAGGACCCGGGCAGTGCCCTGACGTCCGTCGCGCTGAAGGAGCTCGGCGAACTCACCATCGAGGCGCCGCACTCGATGGCCGGCTACTCGCGGGCGAAGTTCCCCCACTGGATCAAGCAGTACGGGGAATGCGACACCCGCGAAGTCGTCCTCTCCCGCGACGGACGAGGCGTCACCCAGGACTCTATGTGCCGGGCCACCACGGGGACCTGGTACAGCCCCTACGACGGCAAGACCCTCGATGCCGCGTCCAAGGTCGACATCGACCACATGGTCCCCCTCGCCAACGCCTGGCGGTCCGGCGCCGACACCTGGACCACCGACAAGCGCAAGAAGTTCGCCAACGACCTCGACCACTCGAAGCTGATCGCCGTCTCCGCCGCCTCCAACCGCTCCAAGGGTGACCAGTCTCCGGACCAGTGGGCGCCCCCGAACAAGGACTACTGGTGCACCTACTCACGGGCCTGGACCGACATCAAGCACCTGTACGGGCTGAGCATCACGCCGCCTGAGAAGACCAAGCTCACCGAGATGCTCAACACCTGCGACTAGGGTCTGTGTGATGTCGTGATCAATCGGCTGCTTGTAAGTGGGCGGTTCGTGAGTCTTTGAGTGGATCTGCTGTCGCCTGATGGTGTGGCGGCGGGGCGGAATCTGCCGGCCCGCGGTGGTTGATCTG
>NZ_JBEPBF010000304.1:0-1067 GCF_040298985.1 Streptomyces sp. NPDC001093
CACGACGGCGCAGCTCAAGCGGGTAACGGGAGGGTCGTGCCATGACTCGATCCTTTCATGAAATCGAGTCTCTATTCGAACCGGGGCGGTTCACATGGACATTGTGATCGACCCTATTCTGGCACTCGTCGTGGCACAGGCGGCTCTCGTCGAGCACGCGGACAAGTGTGTAGAGGTCAAGACCGACGGTGTTGTTGCACAGTACAAGGGCGGCTACTGCAAGTAGGTGCCGCCGCTGACTTGAGGGGGGACAGCGCAACGTGGCTGAAGTGCTGGTGTGGAGTGGTGCGATCGTGCTGACTGTGTGCACGTTGTACCGCGGCTATCTGCGCTCGACATACGGTCGGCAGCAGACATCGCCGATTCGGGGCAGCCGTATGGCGATGATTGCTGCGCTGGTGGTCATGGCCATCGTGTGGGGCACTACCTACATCGCTGTCGGCGACGGTTTGCTCGCCTGGGTGGCCGCCCTATTGTGGGGACTGGCCACCGCTGAGGTCGTCATCATCGCCCGGTCGACGCGCCGTCCGGCCTGAATCGGCCGCCCCAATGAGTGCGCTGGACCGCTCTGTACCGGTGATCGGCCGGCCCAATGGCAGGCGGCGCTTGGGAAGCGGTGACCGCGATATCGTAGAGGACCACTGACGACCATCCCATCGCATGATCTGGCAGGAGATCCGCGTGCCTGAGGACCCTGGCGCGCAGGGCGAGATCGCCGCTCTCACCCGCTGTTTCGAGGACGGGGCGGAGCGGACGGATCGAGAGTTCGGGATCGTCAAGAGCGATCTCACGGCACTGCGCCTGCAGGTGGGCAACCCTTGATCAGAAGGTGGGCAACCTGGACGCGAAAGTGGATGACCTCGCCGGTGAGGTCCGAGGCCTCACCGAGAAGATCGATCGTAACCAGGCGCAGATCGTTGAGCTGCTGACCCAGCTGATCGGGCGGAACCCGAACGCCAGCTGATCTCCCTTACGGCTGCGGGCCGCCGCAACGAAGGGGGTTGGCGGGGCGCCGCCCGGTTTGGAGGGGGGATGGGTTGGTGGGCGCGTGTTGCCGGTTGGCCCTA
>NZ_JBEPBF010000305.1:0-1051 GCF_040298985.1 Streptomyces sp. NPDC001093
ACGGCCTCGGCGGCGGCTTCGTCGGCCTCCGCGCGCAGGGTGCGGGCCTCGGCCAGCTCGGCCTCGGCCTCCTCGGCGAAGGCGCCGGCGTCCTGGGCGGCCCGGGCCAGTTCGGTGAGGCGTCCGGCCGGGCAGCCGGTGCGCCAGGAGGCGAGCCGGGCGGCCAGTTCGCGGTCCTTGCCGAGGCGGGCGGCGAGCGTGCGGATCTCCTCGTCGCGCTCGGTCGCCCGCGCGCGCAGTGCCTGTCGTTCCTCGTCGGCGGCGTGCTCGTCGTGCATCGCCGGGTTCGGCGGCACGAGGAAGACGTCCCCGGAGGCGGCGCTGTCGGCGGGGGGCGGCGCGAGCAGAGCGGCGGCCGTGCCCACGGCGACGGCGGAGCGGGGCAGCAGGGCGGCGTCGCCGAGCACCTCGCGGGCACGCGCGTGCGTGTCGGGGTCGGTGATGATCACGCCGTCGACCAGTTCCGGACGGGCGGCGAGCACGCGCGCGTGGTCGGCGGGGTCGACGGCCTGGGCGAGATAGCGCCAGCCGGGCAGTGCCGGGATGCCGTGCTCGCCGAGGAACTCCACCGTGGCCAGGACGTCCGGACCCGGCGGCAGGAGTCCGCCGTCACCGAGCGCACCCAGGATCCGGGAGTCGTCGGCGGCGGCGGTGCGCAGCTCGAACAGGTGCCGTTCGGCGGTCGAGACGGCGTCGTCGAGGAGTTCGCGCAACTCGTCGGCGAAGCGGTCGAGTTCCTCGGGGGCGAACGGGCCGCCCTCGGCGGGGACGGCGGAGTCGGCCGTGGATCCCCCGCGTGTGTCGTCGTCCGCCTCCGTCCTCTGGGCGGGCACCCGCGCCCGGCCCTGCGCTCCCGGCAGGCTGAGCAGTTCGGCCAGCCGCTCCTCGGCGGCCAGGGACTCGGCAAGGCGCCGCTCGGCCTCGTAGGAGCGCCCGGCCGCCGTCGCGGCGTCCGCCGCGCGGGCGGCGGTCAGTTCGGCGCGGGACTCGGCGGCGGCCGCCTCGCGCGCGTGCTCGGTGGCCTTGCGGGCGGCCTCGCGGGCCGCGTCCC
>NZ_JBEPBF010000306.1:0-1010 GCF_040298985.1 Streptomyces sp. NPDC001093
GTCGCCGACCCGGCCACCGGCGTGGCGGTCTACGACACCTACGGCGGCTCCGGCTGGGCGGTCTACGGCGGCACCAGCGCCAGCTCGCCGATCATCGCCTCCGTCTACGCCCTCGCGGGCACCCCGGGCGCGAGCGACTACCCGGCGAAGTACCCCTACCAGCACACCGGCAACCTGTACGACGTCACCAGCGGCAACAACGGCAGCTGCTCCCCGTCGTACTTCTGCACCGCGGGCACCGGCTACGACGGCCCGACCGGCTGGGGCACCCCGAACGGCACCACCGCCTTCACCGCCGGCTCCACCGGTGGCAACACGGTGACCGTCACCAACCCCGGCAGCCAGTCGACCACCACCGGAAGCTCGGTCAGCCTGCAGATCAAGGCCACCGACAGCGGCGGCGCCTCCCTCACCTACAGCGCTTCCGGCCTGCCGACCGGGCTGTCCATCAACAGCTCCACCGGCCTGATCTCGGGTACGGCGTCCACCGCGGGCACCTACCAGGTCACGGTCACCGCGAAGGACTCCACCGGAGCCTCCGGCTCGACCTCCTTCACCTGGACCGTCGGCTCCGGCGGTGGCGGCTGCACCTCCTCCCAGCTGCTGGCCAACCCCGGCTTCGAGTCGGGCAACACCGCCTGGACCGCCACCAGCGGTGTGATCGTCAACGACACCGGTGAGGCGGCCCACGGCGGCTCCTACTACGCCTGGCTCGACGGCTACGGCTCCAGCCACACCGACACCCTGTCCCAGTCGGTGACGATCCCGGCCGGCTGCAAGGCCACGCTCACCTTCTACCTGCACATCGACACCTCGGAGACCACCACCAGCACCGCGTACGACAAGCTGACGGTGACCGCCGGTTCGACCACCCTGGCGACGTACTCGAACCTCAACGCGAACTCCGGGTACGCGCAGAAGACCTTCGACCTGTCCTCGCTGGCGGGCCAGACGGTCACCCTGAAGTTCAACGGCGTGGAGGACTCCTCGCTGCAGACCAGCTTCGTCGT
>NZ_JBEPBF010000307.1:0-1001 GCF_040298985.1 Streptomyces sp. NPDC001093
GCGGCGCACCGGCGTGGCCGGCCGCCGGGCGACGGTCAGCGAAGGGCCGAGCGGCCGAGGGCGCACGGAGCGGGTGTCGCTGGTGCCCGACGCGCGGGCCGGGGTGGCGGAGACGTCGGGCGCCGGCGTGGCGGGGGCTGTGTGTTCCGTCGTGCCGTTCGTGTCCTGACCGTGCGGCGCGGTGCGGCCGGTGTGCGCAGCCGTACCGGGGCCGGGCGCGGGCCGGGGTGCGGGGCTGTCTCCCGGGGAGCGGGGCACCACGGCGATCCGTCGGACGACCGGCAGGTCGGGGCCGATGGCCGGGCGGCCTGGATCGGCGGCGGACCGCTGAACGGGAGTGTCCGGTGCGGCGACGGTCACCAGGGGGCCGGCGGCGACGAGGCCACGGCTGGGCGACGTCCCGGCCGAGCGCTGGACGGAATGCGGAACGGCCTGGCCGGACTGCCCGGCCCGGCCCGAGGCCGCCGAAGCGGTCGCGCCGGCTCCGTCACTGCTCCCGGCGCCGCGAGGAGTCGCGCTCGGATCCGCGGCCGTCGTTCCGGCGGAGCCCGGCGAGTCGCTGCCCGCCCGCTGCCGGGACCCGGAATCCGGCCGCCTGCCGGTGCCGTGGGACCGGACTCCCGGTCGTGTCCTGCGGGACACCTGCGGCACGGGCGCAGCGGACCGCTGGTGCGCGCCGGCTGTGTCCGGACGCGGCTCGCCGGGTTCCTCGGCGCGCGGACCGGTCTCTGCGGCCTCCTCGGCCTGCTGGTGCGGTACGCGCAGCAGCAGGGGGCCGCCGGCGGTGTGGGTGGCGCGCGGCGCGACCGGACCGGTGACGCCGCGCACCAGGCCGACCGGCGCGGAAGGCAGCAGTGCGTGGCCGAGACCCGCGTCGAACGACGGGTCCTGCCAGGACGCGAGACCCGAGCGGAAGGCGAGGCCGTCGCTCACACCGAGCGGGGCGCGGGCCACCGTCAGCGTCGGCGGCGGCGTACGGCGCCACCCGCCGTCCCAGTCGT